>JAYTUR010000268.1:0-8624 GCA_043744475.1 Saprospiraceae bacterium
TGCAACTAAGTCCTTATCTCACATTCAACGGCACTTGCGAAGCCGCTCTCAACTTTTACAAAGACATTTTCGATGGCGAAATCGTTGGTATGATGCGTATGGGTGACAGCCCAATGGAAATCCCAGATGATGCCAAAAGCCGCATCATGCACGCCACTTTTAACTTCGGCAGTAGTTCTTTTATGGTTTCTGACAGTATGCCAGGGCAAGACGCGCCCGATTGTAGCAATATTACAATGTCACTTGGCACGAATGACCTTGAAGCAACCAACATTACTTTTTCGGCTCTTGCAGAAGGTGGACGTATTAATATGCCTTTGGAAGACACTTTTTGGGGTGCTCGTTTTGGTATGTTGACCGATAAATTTGGTATTAATTGGATGATAAATTGCGAATTACCGAAGGCTGGATAGTGTGATTTTAGAGGATAGGGAATTTTTTAAAAATTTCCCTATCCTTTTTTTGCTTCAAAGCGACCGTGCAATCCCCAATTCTAGCCCCCTCAGTTCCGCCAATCCACGCAAACGTCCAATAGCTGAATACCCTGGATAAGTCGTTTTTTTCAAATCATCGAGCATCTGATGCCCGTGGTCGGGACGCATCGGGATCGAGACATTTCTGCGGCGCATCACCTTAACCAATTCTTTTACAACGGCATACATATCTGTATCTCCGTCTAAGTGATCGGCTTCGTAGAAATTGCCGTTCGCATCGCGCTTGGTATTGCGTAGGTGTAAAAAGTGAATCTGGTCGCCGAATCGTTGAATCATTTTAACCAAATCATTGTCGGGACGCACGCCATACGAACCCGTGCAAAAACACAAACCATTCGCGGGACTTGGCGCAGCCGCCAACAAATCAGCTGCATCTTGTTCTGTACTAACAATGCGTGGTAAACCCAAAATTGGATACGGCGGGTCATCGGGATGAATCGCCATTTTTAAGCCTAAAGACTCTGCAACAGGCACGATTTCTCTTAGAAAATGAAACAAATGCGCTTTCAATTTAGCGGCATCAATGTGTTCATACGTTTTTAAAGCCGCTAAAATTTGCGCCTCCGTAAAACGTTCTTCGCTGCCAGGCAAGCCTAAAAGGGCGTTATTGAAAAGCGTTTGTTTTTCCTCATCGGTCATTGTCGCAAGGCGTTCTTTGGCGGCCGTAATCTCCCCTTCAGTATAATCGGCGGCGGCATCAGGTCTTTTCAATAAAAATATATCGAAAGCGACAAACGCCGTTTTTTCAAAAAACAAAGCTTTGCTGCCGTCGGGCATGGTGTGAAAAATCTCTGTCCGCATCCAATCCAAAATAGGCATAAAGTTGTAAGTCACGACTTTTATGCCACATTCTGCGACGTTTTTAAGGCTAATCTTATAGTTTTCGATGTATTTCTCAAAGCCTGCCTTTTGTTTTTTGATGTCTTCGTGGACGGGCAGACTTTCGATAACCGTCCATGTCATACCCGAGGCTTCTACTTCGCCAACGCGTTTTTGTATTTCGGAAACTGTCCAAATATCGCCAACGGGAACGTGGTGTAAAGCTGTGACAACACCTGTGCAACCCGATTGACGGATATCTGAAAGGCTAACAGGGTCGTTGGGGCCGTACCAACGCATTGTGTGTTCCATGTTATTCATTATTCTTGATGTTTAGATTTGTCTAAAAAGTTTAAAAAGTGGCACAAAATCCATAAATTTTTATTCATTTTTAAGGAAAAAACCGAAAACGTTTTCGATTTATACTGAGGGGGTGAGTACCTTTGTTTTTTAACTAAAAAAATCAGAGTAATGACAGAACCAATCAAAGTCATCATCACAGGCGCAACGGGCATGGTCGGCGAAGGCGTACTGCACGAATGTATTCACCATCCAGCGGTTTCCACTATTTTAGTCATCAATCGCAAACCATGCGGCGTAGTTCATTCAAAAGTCAAGGAAATCATTCATGCCGATTTTTACGATTTATCGGCTATTGAAAGTCAATTAGAAGGCTATAATGCGTGTTTTTTCTGTCTTGGTATGTCGTCCGTTGGCATGAATGAAGCCGATTATACCAAAATTACTTACGATTTGACGATGAATTTTGCGGAAACTTTATGCAAACTCAATCCCGACATGATTTTTTGCTATGTTTCAGGTGCGAGCACCGACAGCACTGAAAAGGGTCGTATGATGTGGGCAAGAGTCAAAGGAAAAACCGAAAACGACTTGATGAAACTGCCATTTAAGCGGGTTTACAACTTCCGTCCCGGCTTTATGCAACCCACGCCAGGCTTAAAAAACGTGTTGCCAGCTTATAAATATGTCACTTGGTTATTCCCCATTTTGCGCCCTGTATTTCCAAATTACATGTCCACTTTAGCAGAAATTGGTTTGGCGATGATACACAGCGTTAATAGAGGTTATGGAAAACAGATTTTGGAAGTAAAAGATATCATCGCATTGGCGAAATAAAAGTGAATAAACAATCAAACTAAGACGGCGAAGTTTTAAACTTCGCCGTCTTTTGAAGTAAATTATATGAAAATTGCCTTATTAAGTTCCCAAAGGTGGCCCGATGTATTAGAAAAAGAACACGCTTTTGCCACTGAATTTCCAAAGTCTTTTGACGTTAATGTGGTCGTTTGGGATGACCCCTCAGTAAATTGGGTGGATTATAACTATTTGATTTTTAGAACAATATGGGATTATTTTGAATTTCCAAAAGAATTTGCAGCATGGCTCAATGTTTTGAAAAAACAAAATATCAAGACGTTGAACCCCCTCAGTATAATCGAGCGAAATCAACATAAATTTTATCTTCAAGACCTTGGACAACAGGGTATTGGCATAGTTCCAACCGTTTTTATAACTAAAAATACAGGACTTGATTTGTCATTTATGAAGGCAAATAATTGGACGCAAGCGGTTATCAAACCCGCAATTTCAGGCGGGTCATATTTGACGCAGCTTTTTTCGCAAAGCGATATAGCCGATGTTGAAGCGGAATATGCCTTATTTGCTCTTGAAAATGACCTTTTAGTGCAGCCTTTTATGCCTGAAATTCAAGAAACTGGCGAGTTGTCATTGTTGTTTTTTCAAGGAAAATACTCTCATGCTATCGTAAAAAAACCTAAAAACGGTGATTTTAGAGTGCAATCGCAGTTTGGAGGGCAGTACCAAGCTTTTGAACCTGATGCCGAATTGTTAGCGACAGCGCAAAACATCATTGACACTTTTGGTGGTGATTTGCTTTATGCACGAGTGGATGGCATTTTAAAAGATGGTCAATTTTTACTTATGGAATTGGAGTTAATTGAGCCTGATTTGTATTTTGACTATCATCCAGATGCTAAAAAGAACTATTTGGCGGCTATGGAGGCGATGGTTTTACAGGGAAATCTTATCAATATCTAATGCGTAACCTATTGACTAATTACACCCCTCAGTACTTTTACAAAACGTATTTTTCACATTAATACAATATAAAATAATGTCCATTAAAGCCCATTTTTTAGCAGAATTAAAACGCGAAGCAGGTAGCACAAGACGTATGTTGGAACGTGTTCCGATTGACAAACTCGCCTGGCGACCGCATGAAAAATCAAATTCATTGGAGCAATTGGCAAAACACATTGCCAATTTGCCGACTTCTCTGTACTCTGTTATGGCAACGGAAGGCAGAGACATTATGAACTCGGGTGTACCACCTTTGCCGCCCATCACATCGAAAGAACAATTGATGGAATTATTTGAAACAACACTTGCAAAAGCGACAATAGCATTGGAAAATGTGACTGATGAGGCAATGAGCCAAAATTGGGTTTTGCGGGCAGGTGACCATGTGATTATTTCAGCATCAAAAGAAATTGCCGCGCGAACGACTTATTTTAACCATCTTGTCCACCACAGAGGTCAATTGAGCGTGTATTTGCGGTTGTTAGATGTGCCTGTGCCAGGCATGTATGGGCCAACGGCGGATGAAAAGCTTTGATTTTTAAAATTTAATTGACGCAAGTTTCAAACAAACAACAAGAAAAATGTTTTACAATAAAATCCTCTTTGTCTTATTTTTTGCATCTATTTCTTTAAAAATTCAAGCAGAAGACGGTTACGAACTCTGGCTGCGCTATGCACCCTTAACCAACGCCAAACGAGTTCTTGAATACAAAACACAAATCAAAGCTCTTGCGATTTATGGCAATTCAGCGACGATGCAAGCGGCAACCAAAGAACTCAATCGTGGTTTGTCAGGTCTTTTGACGAAAAAAATACCCCTCAGTAAAACGGGCAATATCATCATTGGAACTACTCAAAATGTCGCCTTGAGCGAGGCTGTCGTTTCTAAAAAAACCTTACAAAGTGTTGGTAATGAAGGTTATGTAATTGTTTCAAAACAAGGAAATATCTACATTACAGCCAATACAGACATCGGCGTTTTGTACGGCGTTTTTCATTTTTTAAGATTGATGCAAACGGAACAAAGTCTTAACAATCTTAATATTGTTGAAAAACCAAAAGTGCAACACCGCGTTTTGAACCATTGGGACAACCTCAATCGGCACGTTGAAAGGGGCTATGCGGGGCAGTCTATTTGGGATTGGCATCGATTGCCCGACTACGTTGACCCACGTTACAAGGATTATGCCCGTGCCAATGCTTCGATTGGTATCAACGGTGTATCGCCTATTAATGTCAATGCGAATGCCCAAACATTGACCCCGCAGTATTTAGAGAAAGTGAAGGCTTTGGCAGATGTTTTCAGACCTTATGGTATCAAAATGTACTTAACCGCTCGTTTTAGCGCACCGATTGAAATTGGAAAACTGAAAACAGCTGATCCGCTTGACCCCTCAGTACAGAAGTGGTGGAAGGATAAAGTGGATGAAATCTATACCTATATCCCCGATTTTGGCGGTTTTTTGGTTAAAGCCAATTCAGAAGGGCAACCTGGTCCTCAAAATTATGGGCGCAACCATGCTGATGGGGCGAATCTATTGGCTGATGCGGTTGCACCGCATGGTGGGATTGTGATGTGGCGTGCCTTTGTGTATAGTGCCGACATTAATGAGGATAGGCATAAACACGCCAACAATGAATTTGTGCCTTTAGATGGACAGTTTAGAAAAAATGTGATTATCCAAGTAAAAAATGGGGCGATAGATTTTCAACCGCGTGAGCCGTTTCATCCGCTTTTTGGCGCAATGCCCAAAACGCCGATTATGCCTGAATTTCAGATTACACATGAATATTTAGGACAAGCGACGCATTTGGTTTATGATGGAACGCTGTTCAAAGAGTGCTTAGAATCAGATACTTACGCTAAGGGTAAAGGCTCAACAGTCGCGAAAATTATGGACGGTAGCCTTGACGGGCAGAAGCTTACAGGCGTTGCAGGTGTGGCGAATATTGGTTCAGATAGAAATTGGTGTGGACACCCTTTTTTACAATCCAACTGGTATGCTTTTGGTCGTTTGGCTTGGAATTATGAGCTAAAAGCCGACGATATTGCTTCTGAATGGTTGAAAATGACGTTCTCTACACCCCGCGAGTATGAAGCCGTTTTGAACAAAATTATGATGTCATCCAGAGAAAATTTGGTCAATTACATGACACCTTTGGGTTTGCACCACATCATGACGTATGGCAGTCATTATGGACCTGCGCCGTGGGTTGATTTCGCAAGTCGCCCCGACTGGAATTGTATTTATTACCACAAAGCCGATTCAGTGGGTATTGGTTTCGATAGAACGACTACAGGTAGCAATGCTTTATCGCAATATGCCCCCTCAGTAAATGCGCTATTTTCAGACCTAAAAACGTGTCCCGATGAATATTTACTTTGGTTTCATCATGTGCCGTGGAATTATAAAATGAAGTCAGGCAAAACATTGTGGGAGGAAATGTGCCACAGATATTACAGTGGCGTTGAATCCGTCAGAGCCACTCAAAAAACCTGGGAAACTATGCGTCGATACATTGATAATCAACGATTTGAGCAAGTAAAAATGCTTTTGGTTGTTCAAGAACACGAAGCGGTTTGGTGGCGCAATGCGTGTGTTTTGTATTTTCAGACGTTTTCAAAAATGCCTATTCCTAAGGGTTTAGAACAGCCTGATAAGACTTTGGCGTATTATAAAGATTTGAAATTTCCTTACGCACCTGGGAATTAATGATAATAGTTAGGGCGACCGTAAAGGTCGCCCTAACTATTATGGACTACATTAAAATTCGTTCTTAATTCGTTCTACCAGAATAACTTACAAATGAAATGTGTTTGCTATCTGGCGACCAAGACGGCGTATTAATCGTTCCTTGCCCACCATAAAGATGAGCGATTGTTCTCGGAAACCCGCCATTGACAGGCATTAATTTAAGGCTGACTGTTTTGCAAGCGGGATGTGTGGTTGGATCTATATCATCAAAAAAAGAAATGTAGGCAATCCATTTACCGTCAGGCGAAATATGTGGAAACCAATTGTTATATTGGTCAAATGTCAATTGTTCCTTGCCCGTACCATCCGTTTTCATGCGCCAAAGTTGCATTGTACCCGACATACTGCCATTAAAATATATCCATTTGCCATCAGGCGAGCCTTCGGGTCCGTCCACATGTCCGAAGGGGTTGTTGGTCAGTTGCGTTTCAATGCCATTATCAATATTGGCTTTAAAAACATGGTAGAGTGAATTGCGATTTGTATCCCGACGTGCCACATAATACACTTCTTTATTATTTGCTGCCCAACCATGCAGATATGATGGCGTTTTTTCTGTCACCAGCTTCGGTTCGCCTCCCGTTAAGGGTAAGACATAAACTGTAGAACCGCCACCAAACATTCCCGAACGACCGCTGCTGATACCGAGCATTTTGCCATCAAAAGAGATAACGTGGTCATTATTATTGCGCTCAATGGTGCCTGTATTGAGTTTTGTTGGCGCTTCGCTACCGTCAACAGGTATAGTCCAAATCGAACCTTTGCTGTTGAAGAGTAATTTTTTGCCATCAGGCATCCAATTTGGTGCTTCAAAGCGCGTTGAACTTTCATAAATTACTTTGCGATTGCCTGTAAACACATCTAAGGTTTCCAATCGGCTGCCTATTGAATCGTTAAAATTGTATTTAGCAGGCATAGGTTTATCAATCCGCACATTCCAAACGCGCACTTCTTCAATTGCATCAGGATTGTGCGAACCAATGAATAAACCAACATACGGATTATCGCCAATATTTTCCATCTCAACAGAGCCGTAAGACTGCAAAGGCTCTCCAGGGTTAGCAACGCGCATTGTAAAAGACTTTCCTTTCCGTTCAATCTGAATGGTTTGCGCTCTTTTTTTAGGAAAAAACAACTCATCTTGCGGGTCTCTCATATGTGCGCCGCGCATAACCCGCCATTGCGCCACCGTCAAACCATCACCATGCCGAGTCGCTGTAAAATGAGTGGCATCTTCTTGCAGATTTTCCCGAACCATCCAACCATATTTGCGGTGAGGGTCTGCACCAACTGGATTTGTGAACTCAAAATCTGCTGTGACGATAAAATCGCCTTTGATACGAATGGCGAGATAGTGAAACTCATCTCGATTGAACCAAATATTATAGCCTGACCCCCTCAGTATATATTCCTGTTTAGCGGCATCATAAACTGAACTACCCGACAATTTGGGTTTACCGACATCAACTGCAGTATCAAAAACGCCGATTTTAGGAGATTGAGCAAAAGATGTGTTCGCCATAGAAAAGAGGCATATTGTTAAGAGTAAAAATTTAAGATTCATCTCGTTGTCATTAATAAATTTTATATAAAAATAGTTGTTTAATTTCACAATTTTGTTGTTGATTTTCGCCATAAACCGAACAATAATAGTCATTTTTGTTTAAAAATCAACCTATTTTAGCTTAATAGCCGATTGAACAAAAAAATAATTTTTTTTAGTAATTTTTCGTCGATTAATAAATCATAAATCAAACAAAATGAAAAACTTCTGCTCATTTATTTTCTGTTTCTGCTTTGTTAGTTATCAAATAACGGCTCAAACTGATTTCCAAAATTGGGAAAAAGGCACCTCACCCAAAGAGGTTGGCAATATCATTGCAACCCATTTTCTGACTGTTCCACACGGACACGGCGGTGTGGATGGACATACTTCTGCCTCCATCACTTATCCAGAAGTCTGTGTTTGGTATGGCGGTCTCACGTTTGCGCAATTAACTAAAAATACAAGTCTGCGCGATGGTTTATTGGCACGTTATGACAAGCTGATTAAAGAAGAAACGTCTATGATTCCAACGCCAAATCATGTGGATTATACCGTTTTTGGCACAGTTCCGCTCGAAATTGCCTTACAAATGCCTACTCGAAAACAGGAAAAGGCGTTGGGTGTATTTATGGCAGATGCCCAATGGTCGCCGCCGTTTGGCACAAACGCCACTCCGCAATCTCAAAAATATTACGAACAAGGCTTGTCGTGGCAAACGCGCGTTTGGATTGACGATATGTATATGATTACGATGGTGCAATCCCAAGCGTATCGCGTGACGAAAAATGTCAAATACCTCAATCAAGCTGCGAAGGAAATGGTTTTTTATTTGAAAGAAATCCAACGTCCGAATGGTTTATTCTATCATGCGCCCGATGTACCGTTTTT
>JAYTUR010000269.1:0-2230 GCA_043744475.1 Saprospiraceae bacterium
CTTCACGACAGACAAATCATGGCTGATAAAAATGCACGTAAACTGCATCTTCTGACGCAATTCAATCAACAAATTCAAGACTTGCGCTTGTACAGACACATCGAGGGCAGACACAGATTCATCACAAATGATAAATTTTGGATTCAACGCCAAGGCACGGGCAATACATATCCGTTGTCGCTGACCGCCCGAAAATTCATGCGGATAACGATTGAAATGATTTGCATCCATGCTGACTGTTTCCAACAATTCTATGACCTTTTGCTTGCGTTCCGCATCGTTTTTATACAATTTATGCACTTGCATGGGTTCCATGATGGCAGAACCAATCGTCATACGTGGATTTAAGGACGAATACGGGTCTTGAAAAATAATCTGAATGTCTCGACGCAAAGCTTTTAACGCATCTGCGTCTAAATGCACCAAATCTTTGTTTTCAAAAAAAATAGACCCCTCAGTAGCGGGCGATAAACGGAGTATCGTACGACCCAAAGTCGTCTTTCCGCAACCCGATTCGCCCACCAAACCCAATGTTTCGCCTGGATAAACGTCAAAACTGACATCATCAACGGCTTTCACGTATTCAGTCGGTTTGCCAAAGAAATTATGTTTTGAAGGAAACCACGTTTTGAGGTTTTCAACGCGCAAAATCGGCTCATTTTTCATCAAGTCGGACAAACGGGCTTGAATCTCTGCTTGTGGTATCTTCATTTTCGACAATAATTCACCCACAGAATCTTCTTTTTCAACAATATGCGTCGTGCCATCGGCATTCGTTTCGACATCCATAAAATCGGCAACCACGGGCAAACGCCGCAATCGATCGCCCAAAGGCGGACGACACGCCAAAAGGCTTTTCGTGTAAGGATGTTTGGGCGATTCGAATATCTGTTCGACAGCACCTTCCTCAACAATTTCGCCTTTATACATCACCAAAACACGGTCTGCAATGTCCGCAATTACGCCTAAATCATGCGTAATGAACACAACCGCCGCATCTGACTCGCGTTGCAAGTCTTTCATCAATTCAAGGATTGTTTGTTGCACCGTCACGTCGAGGGCAGTCGTTGGCTCGTCGGCAATCAGAATAGAAGGGTTGCACGACATCGCCATGGCAATCATCACACGCTGTTTTTGCCCGCCACTTAATTGATGTGGATAGCTTGTAAAAGCCCTTTCGGGGTCAGGCAGTTGTACTTTTTCAAACAAGGTGAGGGTTTGTTTCTTAGCGGCTTGTTTCGTTATCTTTTGATGCGTCAAAATGGCTTCCATCACTTGGTTGCCGCAGGTATAGACAGGATTTAGGGACGTCATCGGCTCTTGAAATATCATCGCAATGTCATTGCCGCGATGTTTTTGCATCTGTTTTTCGGGCAATGTCAACAAATCCACAACATCACCCCCCTCAGTATGAAACAGTATTTGCCCATTGGAAATACGTCCTGGCGGTTCGGCAATCAATCTCATAATGGACAACGACGTAACCGATTTGCCCGAACCCGATTCGCCTACAATGCCCACTGTTTCGCCTTTGTGCAGCGTAAAACTGATGCGTTTGACCGCCGTTATCGTTCTGTTTTCCGTTTCAAACTGAACTTCAAGGTCTTTGACTTCTAATAATTTCTTTTTTTCAGACATGAAGGCAAATCTAAATGGTTTGGTTGGAATATTATGGTTTATTGGCACACGGATTAAATGGATGCGACGGATTTACACGGATTTTTTTTATTTGTTTGAAATAAAGAAAAACTTACTGCGCGAAAGTTGTTGCTGTCAGAAAAGTCCGTTAGGACTGACTCTGTTGATAGATAGAAAAAAATCACACTTTTATTAAGGTGGGTAGCACCGACACCCTTTATTGTTTCATAAAATAACATCATTCAGTGTCGGTGCTACACACCTTATGACATATTTTTCATTGATGATTCTATAAGCGGGAACAGTCCTAACGGACTTTTTTAACAGCAACAACTTTCGCACAGTAAGTTTTTCTTTATTTCAAACAAATAAAAAAAATCTGTGTCAATCCGTCGCATCCGTCTAATCCGTGTGCCAATAAATCCTGCACTATAAACAAGCCCTAATCATCCTATCCTTCCCACTCATATCTTTTTGCAATACAACAGACTTAAGCCCTTTATCTTTCAACATATCAACCACTTCTACCGCATTGTATTCATTACATTCAAAAAAAAGCACCCCCTCAGTATTTAAGTGCAAAAGAGCGAAA
>JAYTUR010000270.1:0-8605 GCA_043744475.1 Saprospiraceae bacterium
CTGCATTAGCGGTTGCTTCTGCGGTTTTTTCAATCAGCTTGATTTGAGTCATTATATCAACATTAATTGCAATAGCTGCGTTCAATTCAAAGCCTACGATAAGGATAATCGCATTGAGTTGCAGCCATAATAATAAGATGATACCTGCAACAAAAGAGCCATAGACCTTGTCATAGTGTCCGAAGTTGTCCACGTAGAATGAAAAAAGAATACTCGACAATAAGGATAAAAACGTGGCGGTGAGTGCACCCGGTGAAAGAAAGTGCAGTCGTTTTTTAAGCGTAATGCCGAACCGATAAATGACCGCGATGCCGACGTAAATGGCAGCAATAACCGCGAGCCATTTTAAAAAAATCAAAAATATAGCAGTCAATGTGTTGATTTTTAAGAAATTAAAAATCCATGAAAAAATTTGATTGCCTAAAATGACCAATAAAGTGCTGACAATGAGCAAGCCGCCGAGCATAAATGTCATGCCGATGGCGCGAATACGTTTTTGAAGGGGCGGTATGCGTTCAAAAATGATGTGGTTTTTTTCAAAGCTGCGCATCAATGTCATCAAGCCATTGCTGGCAAAATAGATGGATAGAACGAAACCCACGCTGAAATAATCAGTCCGTTTCTTTTTCAAAAAAGAGCTGATGAGTTTGTAGAAACTGTCGCCTGTTTCGTTGGGCATGACATTGATGACTGTATCATGAATCTGTTTTAGTATATCGCTTTGTTTTATGGGTAAAGCACTGATAGCAAAAGGAATAAGTGAAAAAAGGACTAAGAAAGCGGGAAATAATGACATGAAAAAACTAAACGCAATGGCATTTGCGCGCATCATGGTGCCGGGATTCAAAAATACTTCGGCGTATAGAAAACGCATAACTTCATAAAGTGATACACCTTGAAAGCCTCTAAAAGTCTTATTTTTTGTCCACATTTCGATATAAATATAGAGTGGACGACTTTTGATATATAATTTAATTTGTTTCAATATGTCGGGTTTTATGATTTTCTAACGCAAAAGTATTCCATAAAATTAAGAAGCATGGTTTATTGTGATATGTTTATCCGTTTTTTAATGATTTTTAAACAGATAAAAATTCGAGTTTATACCTCAAAAAGCCCTATTTTGTCGAAGGCTTACTGAGGGGGGGAACAAAATGACTCAAGCCTTTTGTTAAGATGTTTGAATTGTTTAATTTTGGACGAGAATTGACTTTAAAATCAGCTTAAAAATATAGAATTACACTTATGAAGAATTTTTTTGGAGAGAATCTGGGTTTAGATGAAAAAAGCGTTGAGTTCATTGCCAAAGCCATTGAGAAAGCGAACTTACCTGGGTTTGACTACCTCGAATTTAGGATGGCTGTTGACAATTTAAAAAAAATGAACATAGATGAGATTACTGCTATCCGTTCGGCTTTTGCGACCATGACGACGATGGGTTTGACAAAAGATAAAATTATTGAAACAGCTGTTCACTATAAAAATGTGCTCATCAAAGAAAGAGAACATTTTGACGTAGCTTCGCAAAAACAACAAGATTTGAAAATTGGTCAAAATCTGCAACAAGTTGATGAATTGAAAAGAAAAATAGCAGATAATGAGCTTAGAATCAAACAATTGCAAGAAGAAGCTGAGGTGTCAAGGACAAAAATACGTGAATTGGACTATGAGCGCGACAATGCTTCTGCTAAAATAGAAGATGCGAAATCTAAATACCTTTTTACGCATCAAAGCATTTTGAATTTGATGGAAAAAGACATTGAAAATATGCGTCAACACCTTTAAATATGAATGATGAGGTACAAAGTATGAAATGTCCTATTTCAACATTTATGCTTCATGTTTTTTTAACTTTTTTAAAAAATTTAAAAACTAACTATAAAAATGGCAAATATCACTCCTGTATCAACACCCACACCGCAATTTAAGCCTAAATCATTTTGGCAAAAACCTGAAGGCGTTACGGGTCTTATTTTTATGACGGGCATCTTAATCGGTGGCGGCTACTTGTTGTATCAAGCGCTGCCTTATCTTATTACCTTGACTTCCAATCTTTTATATCTGTCATTAATGCTTGTTGCGTTGGCAGCGGTCATATATATGGTGCTCGACCCAAGGATGCGTAACCTCGTTTGGTATGGCTATAAAAGCATTATGCGTGGTATTACGAGTATGTTCGTGACGATTGACCCAATCGGTATTCTGAAAAGTTATGTGGACAGCCTTGAAGGGAATTTGGGCAAAATGAGCCAACAAATCTCTGCCCTTAAAGGTCAAAAGCAGAAATTAACTCAGTTGATGGCTCAAAATTCGCAAGAGATTAGCTCAAATATGCGACTTGCTGACCAAGCTAAAAAACAAGGACAAGAATCACAGATTGTGCTTTTTACCCGCAAAGCGGCTCGGATGCAGGACAGCAACGAGAAGTACGATGTTTTGGCTAAAAAAATCGAAGTTTTGGAGCGCATTTTAAGCAAAATGTACGAAAACTCACAAATTTTGCTTGAAGATACGCGTGACCAAGTGAAGGTAAAAGAACAAGAACGCGCTATCATACGCACAAGTCATTCAGCGATGTCTTCGGCTATGAATGTCTTGACGGGCGACCCTGACAAGCGCGCTATGTTCGAAATGGCAATGGAAAATATCAACAATGATGTGGCTTCAAAAGTCGGCGAAATGGAACGTTTTATGGACATGTCCTCGAATATTATGAATTCAATTGATTTGCAAAATGGTGTTTTTGAAGAAGAAGGCATGAAAATGCTTGAAGAATGGGAAAATCAAAGCACTTTGATGTTGCTTGACCCTAAAAAAAGCGACACTTTGCAACTCAAAGATGCACCAACAACGGACAAACAGCAGGCATCCGGCAACAGCGGTAGCGATTATGATAGCTTGTTTAAATAAATAGTGAGAAATGCTCATAAGTTATTCGTAATCTCCGAAGGAGTCCTTTGGACAATAAATTACTGAGGGGGTGCTTATTTATCAATACGAAGAAAAAATATCTGTTTTTAAATCCATTGTATCCATGTGATGCAATGGATTTTTTTTTATATTTACGAAACATTCCTTCAAAATGCTTTCACCTGACTAACAACTATTAGAAACTATATTCTCTCATCATTTTTTTAAAAATAAAAATATGAATCCACTATTGTACACATTGCTTATTGGCGCATTAGCTGGTTGGCTCGCAGGTTTTTTTGTCAAAGGCATTGGTTTTGGCATCATTGGTAACATCGCTATTGGCATTTTAGGTGCATTCGTCGGCAGTTGGTTGCTGGGTGTTTTAAATGTTTCGTTTGGAAAAACAATGGGTGGTCAGATTCTGACTTCAACAGTCGGTGCGGTTGCCTTGTTGTTTATTATTGGGTTGGTTCGCAGATCGAACTGATATTGAGGGGGTTATGGTTGTATTGTTGTATGGGTGTTTTACAGCCATACAGCAATATAACCATACATCTTCGTTTATATTTCTTTTGTTGTAACTAAATACAACGAGTATTCGTTTTCAAATAATTATATTTTAAATTTTTTTATTTTAAATATAGAATTAAAAAAAATTATAACTTTGCCATTGTCAAAATAACAATTGGCTCAAACGATACAAACACCAGTCAAAAGGACAAGCCGCTATAAACTAAAATTCGGGACAAAATTTTCACATTTAATTTTGTTATATGCTCAACCGAAGCTGTGAAACATTTTTGTATTCACCTAAAACTTAATTCTATGACTCAGCGCACCTTAATGTCCTTGTTGTTTCCTCTTTTCATTGGATTTTCGATACATTTTATTCACGCTCAGGTTACGGTCGCCAACGAACGCGGCATCAACACAGCATTTCAGGAGTACAGCCCTACTTTTTATCATCAAGGCTTGGTTTTCATAGCCTCCAATCCAGCAGTCAATAAAGATAAGAAAGAAGACACTCAAGTTGGAAAGTCAACCACGTCTATTTTTTATGCCAAACGCGGCAATGACGGCATTTTACATCGTCCCATTCCTTTTGCCGATGAGTTGACGACAAAATTTTATGATGGACCATTGTCTTTTAATGCGGCAGGTGACATCGTTTTTTTTACACGCACCAATCTCAAAAGGGGGAAGTTGAAAGTCGGTCGTGATGGAAAAGTCAAGCTGAAAATTTATACTGCCAAACTGAATCCATCTAAACAGGTTTGGGAAAACATCGAAGAACTACCTTTCAACAGCAACGATTTCGATTGTATGCACCCCTCAGTATCTGCCGACGGGCAACGCCTTTTTTTTGCGTCTAACCGTCCAGGTGGTAAAGGTGGTTTGGATTTATATGTCTCTTATTTGCAAAAAGGTAAATGGAGCAAGCCTCTGAACCTTGGCGATACTGTGAATACACCGCAAAATGAGATTTTCCCCTTCATTCATATAGACAATACCTTATATTTCGCTTCAAATGGACGTAAAGCCGTCGGCGGTTTTGATATCTTTTATTCAACTATGAATGATGGTAATTGGCAGACACCAATGGCGTTAGATGAACCGATTAACAGTCCCAGTGATGATTTTGGTATCGTCGTAACGAACGATAAGAAAAGCGGTTTTTTTTCATCAAATAGAGCCAGTGGGCAAGGTGATGATGATATTTTTAGCTTCAAGGACGAAGGGAAACCCGTCATTGTCAACAGTAAAGACGTGGTTTGGTCTAACGATACTGTGCCACAACCGCTTGAATCGGTACGTTCAACACCAAGAGATGAGAATTTGAAGGGTAGAGATAATGCCTTTGAAGAGCCAAAATATGATGTAACGGAAACAGCACCTGTGGTGAAAAATTTTAATTTTGAGATGCAGAATAATTACTATGGCGAAGGTGATGCCGAAGTGAATGAAGCCGCGAAAACGGAGCTTGCACCGCTTCTGAAAATGATGTTGGAAGACCCTAAAATTGAAATTGAAATCGCTTCGCATACCGATGCGAGAAGAAAAGCAATTTTTAATATGTCTTTAAGTCAATTGCGCGCCGATAATATCAAAACGCATTTTGTTGCAAATGCCATTGCTACTGAACGCATTAGAGCGTTTGGTTATGGTGAAACGATGATTCGCAATCGCTGCAAACGAGGCGTGAATTGCACCGATGCGGAACATGCTGAAAACCAAAGGACGGTCATAAAGGTTGTAAAAGGCATTGAACCTCAAACAGTTATCGAGACAAATAAACCCAATGGTCAGCTTATAAAAACCAATAATACTGAGGGGGGGGATTTGGTCGCAACGAATCCGTATCCAACGAATAATGTTACCTCAACAACACCGACAAAGAATAAGCGATTTTATGTCGTTATTGGAACTTATAGCAAACCTGAAAATGCCCAAACGCAACTGAAAAAAGCCGTTGATGCGGGTTTTATAGATACGGAAGTTGTACAATATCAAGATACACAACTGTATGGTGTGGTCGTTCGGTTGCTGAATGACCGCACTGAAGCCCGTCAGTTGGCAGATGCGATTAACAGCCAGAAAGTATTTGCCGCCTTTGTGAAGGAGATAAAATGATATTCCTGACCGATTTTAAGCTTTTTATAAGCCCTAACATTGTCCGTTAGGGCTTTCTTTTTAACCAAATTCCTCTTGCCGCATAATATTCAAATTGCCTTCATGGAAGCGGTGCATGATGCGGGGGAACTGAAAACCTTTTTCTACAAGATAGTTATCAAAATCAAAATATTTATTGGCTCTGATACTGCCGCGTACATTGCCGATGTATTCTAAGGCTTCATCTTTGCGTCTTAATATTTCTGCTTTTTCTATTGTTGGATTACCATGCCCATTTATAAACAGTTGAATATTAAACTGTTGCAGAATAGACTCAATCTTATTTAAGGTGTCTTGATACGCCCAACTGCTGTGGTAGATGTATGGAAATTCGACATCGCATAGATAATCACCCGCAATGAAAACATTGTTGACAATGGTAAAAATACCGTCTGGATTATGTCCGGTGGCATGGAAAAAGGTTAATGCCGTTTCACCAATCTTTAAAACTTGCCCTTCATTTTCGACGATATACGTTACTGAGGGGTATTCAATTTCGTAAGAGCGTTTGATATAATATTCATCGTCGAACTGTTTGATTTGTTCCAAAATGGCGACTTGCCCTAAGTTTTCGACAAAAGCACGCGAGGCAATGACACCCGCAGCAATGTCTGTGAAAGCATTGTAACCAATAATATGATCATAATCGGAATGCGTAAACAACAGCCAGACAGGTTTTTGTGTCTTTTTAACCAACCCCTCAGTATGATACCGAATTTGAGCGATTTCACCGGGTAACCAGTTGGGGTCAACGACTAAGATAAGGTCGTCGGTTTCAATGACCGTCGAATTGGTTTGGAACAAAGCACTTTGTAGGACGAGTACGTTGTCGTCTTTGTATCTAATTTGCATTGATTGATTGTTTATTATTTTTTTTGACCACTGATTGAGTTGATACGACAGATTTTCTCTGATTTTTCTTTTATGATTTTATTGAAAAAAATCAGAGAAAATCTGTCGTATCAACTCAATCAGTGGTCAAAATTTAATCATTATTCAAAACTCATTTCATATAAAATACCTGCTTTCATGGATTGTCCCGATGCGACTAATTTTTCGGCGTTCAAAAGCGGGGTCATTATCCAATACATCAGCACCAAACTGACGGCGAGCATTTCGACTTTATCATACGGTACTTCGGGCATGGCGTACAACTCCTTTTCAGATAGAAAAGACAGGTGTTCATAAAATGTCAAAAACTGCTGTCTTGTAAAATCGAAGTACAACGGCATCTCTGACGACCCCCTCAGTATTTTGACCAAAAAATCCAAAGTTCCACATGCAATAACAGGATATTTAGGTTTGAATGCAGCGACCTTTTTACGTAATTCGGTGCAAGTATCGGTTAAAAATTGCTCAATCTCCTTGATTTCGGCATCTAAAATGCTGTCACCGGGCTGAAAACGTTGTTTTAAGATAGCGACACCGACATTATAACTTTTCGCCCAAAAGACTTCCGTTTGGTTGCATAAGATAAACTCAACAGAACCGCCGCCCACATCCACCATCAGAACAGGTGTTTTACTGAGGGGTACACCGAGAGCCATACCTTTGTGAATCAACTCTGCCTCGCGTTCCCCTGAAATCAATTCGATAGCGATACCCGTTTCTTTTTTGACCATATTAATGAACTCTTGACCATTATCAGCCAATCGCAAAGCAGCTGTTCCGAATGCGCGAATATGTTGAATATCAAAGGTTTGTAAGGTTTTAGAAAAAGAAATCATAGCATCTAAACCCCGTTTGAAAGGCGCTTCGCCGATGTGATGAATGCCTTCCGAAGCCAATTTTAATTCCGATGTTTGACGGTGAATGATGTTGAATTGACCTTTTTGAGTGCTTTCTGCGATGTAAAGCCGAAAACCATTTGTGCCTAAATCAATGACGGCAAATTTCATAGATGATGTATTGAATCTATTTGAAAAAACAAAGAAACGAATAGTTGTGGACAATAGTTTACGAAGGTATTCTGCTTTTTTTTCGACAAAACACAAGGAGTAGTGGCGATAAATGCCCCAAAATGTCCATAATTGCCTATTTTTTTGTACTTTTACATTTACAAAGCTTTACAAAAAAAGGTTACTTTTAGCTCAAATATTATGTTTAGCACACAATTCTTATCGGTGTCCATTCCTAATCAATTCATTGCGAATAATCCAATTTCTGAATTTATAATGTTTTAGGGCAAAACAGAACCTCAAGGTATTTGTTTTGAATCTTTACGAATGTCAATTGTAAAAAATTAAAAAAAAGACCAATTTAAATCTTTGGTTTCCATAGTTTTATAAAATTTTATTTTTCTATATTGAAAAAATAAAATTTTTCATTTTTAAAAGCTATCCAAATTTTGTTAGCTTTGCCCATAGTAATTCAGTTTTATTTAATTCATAAATCAATCTAAGTATGAAAAAAAAATTTATGAAAGCCCTCATGGCAACTCTTTTGCTTGTCGGTTTTTTCACGGCTACAAATGCTCAAACGACGATTTGGCCTATCGCATCTGATAGTGCAACGATTAAAGCGAGCCAGTTTGCAGATTCAAGTCAAATTTATTGGTCACGGACTGGGGCATTAACGCCACCAACTGGGCATAAAGGTTGGATAACGAAAGGTATTTCTTCTGATGACCCCGCCAAAAAAGACAGTGCACGTTGGGTGTGGAAACGCAATTCAGTACCAACAGGTGCATATTACACAAGTACAAGACCATTAGGTTCTCCCTCAACCTTGAACGGTTGTGCTATTTTTAATTCTGATTTTTTAGATACGAGAGGTAAACAAGGAGACTTTGGTTTGGGTGAGTCTCCATCACCACACAAAGGAGAATTGATTTCTCCAGTCATAGATGCAAGTGGCAAAACGGATATTGTCGTTCAGTTCAACCAATATTATCGTCAATACCAAAGTGCGACTTATATCCAATATAGTACAAATGGCGGTACTACTTGGTCAACTAATTTTAATCTTAACACGACCATTGCAGCCAATTCTTCTACGCTTAATCCAGTTATAGCAACGAATA
>JAYTUR010000271.1:0-2227 GCA_043744475.1 Saprospiraceae bacterium
CGTTTTTTTCTAAAATCTCTGCGATTTGTTTAACCTTCGGAGAAGTCCGATACCGTTCGATGAGTTGAGTCAGTGTATTCACGGGGCAAAGGTAGAATAATTTGATAGTCTATTTAAGAACTGCACGCATTTGGATTTATTTCAAATTAGAAAAAAAGCAATAAACGCCTATCTTTGGTTTTTTAACACATATATATATTCGTGTCTGGAATTGCAACAACTATCATTTACTAAACTAAACGCTCAAACCATGCATTTTAGAACATTTGACAAATCCGTTTACATACATCGCAGGAGCGTCTTAAAAAAGACGGTAGGTTCAGGTCTCATTTTATTGATGGGCAATGACGAAAGTCCGATGAATTATCGAGACAACACTTTTCCTTTTCGTCAGGATAGTACCTTTTTATATTACTTCGGTTTAGATGTTGCGGGTTTAGCCGCCATCATTGATACCGAAAGCGGCGATGAAATCATTTTTGGCACTGAATTGACCATTGATGACATCGTTTGGACGGGTCTTTTGCCTTCTATCAGCGATATGGCGCAGCAAGTCGGAGTTGAAAAGACGCAGCCCTACCCTACTCTTGAAGTTGTGATTAAGAAAGCCTTGTCTTTGAATCGAACGGTTCATTTTATTCCGCCTTATCGCGCGGATAATGCGATTAAGTTATCGGTATGGTTGAATGTGCCTGTTCAACACCTTTCGGCACAAGCATCTGTTTCTCTCATAAAAGCCATTATCAATCAAAGGGCTTACAAAGAAGCAATAGAAATAGCTGAAATAGACAAAGCTGTTTTGATGACGACTAAGATGCACTTAGCCGCTATGCAATACGCTCGACCGGGCATGAAAGAGTATGAAGTTGCCGCAAAAGTTCAAGAAGCCGCTTATACTGAGGGGGGGCGTTTGGCTTTCCCAATTATATTGACGGTCAATGGAGAGACGCTGCACAATCATTATCAAGGTAACACCATTCGTGAAGGTCAAATGATACTCTGTGACGCGGGTGCTGAAAACGGCATGCACTATGCGGGTGATATGACTTGTACATTTCCTGTCGGTAAAAAATTTACGCCGAAGCAAAAAGAAATTTATGAGATTGTTTTGCATACGCATCAAACGGCTGTCAGCTTACTAAAACCGGGTGTGCATTATAGAGACATATATATTAAGGCGTGTGAAACCTTGGTAGAGGGTCTGAAATCTGTCAACCTCATGCGTGGCGATTCGGCAGATGCTGTTGCGGCAGGTGCTCATGCGATGTTCTTTCAATGCGGTTTGGGACACATGATGGGCTTAGACGTGCATGATATGGAAGACTTGGGTGAAGAGTATGTGGGCTATACGGATACCTTAAAGAAGAGTACGCAGTTTGGTATGAAGTCATTGCGGCTTGGTCGAGCATTAGAACCAGGCTTTGTATTAACCGTCGAACCTGGCATATATATTATACCGACACTTATTGACCAATGGAAAGCAGATGGGAAGTTTCGTGATTTCATTAATTATGATATTTTAGAAACATATCGCGATTTCAGTGGTATAAGAATAGAAGAAGATTTCGTAATCACTACTGAGGGGTCTCGCTTATTAGGAAAGGCATTGCCTAAGACAATTAGCGCAATAGAAGCCATGCGATATGGATAAGAAACAGCTTGAAATAAAGTGGATTCTCTTTGTACCTGATTTGTAAAAAATTGTGAAAAAAATTTGATTTAGCGAAGCAGATGAATGGGGCAATACTGTTTTTAGAACACTAAGTTTGACTTGAACTATTTGCCCTTATTTCGGGGTCAATACAGAATTAAATTTGGTTATTCTTTTTGAAAAAAAATTACTTTCTGAATTTAATTTCAAAAAGACTTGCACAGGTTAAAATGGCGTTCTATCTTTGCGTCGCTTTCGAAGGAAGGCATTCAAAAAAGCAGCAAAATGTGGGCAAAATCAATACTTTTGAAAAAAAAATAAAAAAAATACTCAAAAGTTTTTGAAACAAAAAAAGCCTTGTATCTTTGCAGCCCAATCAGAAAAAAAGGCTACAAATGAGTAGTTTTAAAGATAAAAAAACGTTTATAGAGTATTAAAGTGAACGAAAAGTAGCGACTAAATACTCAATAAAAGTTTCAAAGAGTTCATTGACAGTGAGGGATAGAACAAGCACACTTTTTAGGAAGTGAGTAAGAATAATTAAGTTTAACTGAGAGAATGAAGTTATTTTTCTTA
>JAYTUR010000272.1:0-8590 GCA_043744475.1 Saprospiraceae bacterium
TGGGTGTTCGTTACCGCCACGAGGTGTGTGAGAGGTGGATTCAAACGGGTACGAAAGTCGAAACGGTGGTTCAAAACTTAGGCCTCGCCAATTTCGACCCTGAATTTTATAAAGAATATGAACAAGAAGTTGTTGATATTTATAATCAAACACTCAACAAAAACCTTCAACTAAAAACCAAACGCGGGCTGAATGCGGTTACTCGTTTTTTGAAAGCGGCTTTTTAAAAATATAAAATTTATCCAACAATGCAAGTAGAACAAAGTCTTTCCATCGCCAATCCTTCACCGATTCATACAACGACGCAGCAAAAAATAGGGCTTTCAGCGCTTACTATTGGTTTTTTGATGCTTATGGTCGCTTTTTTTAGTGGACAATCACCCTTTAGCATGTCTCCCGCATTGTATTTCACAATAGTGGTTGTCTTAATGATAGGTGGTGCTACCGCTTTTATACGTGACGAATATATCGGTAAACCAGAAGGTATCAAAAACAACAGCGTATTATTTCACAGTTTATCGTCACGCGAGGCTTTGATAGGTTTGCTTGTGTCGCTTGTGTCGTGGTTGGCGTTTACACAATTACCCGCCTTTGGTATGGGCAGCTTTGAAAGTTGGGCAGCTTATGGTGTGATTCAAATAGCCGTTGTTGTTTATTTTGCAAACCGTATGTTTCGCAGAGAAACCATGAGTCAACTGAATGCACGCGGCTTGGGTGCTTGGATGTTGGGCATTTTTCTAACAGGTTTTTATGTCGTTTTATATTGGTATGGTGATAAAATGGTTGGTTTGATAACTATTTTTGACCCCCTCAGTAAAATGGTGAGTGGTAAGCCTGCCGACCAATGGTTTGTTTATGGTACACTTTATACTGCGGGTGTTTTGGTGATGGGTTATAAATTTGCCTTAAAATATAAACACAATCGCTATCAACTCATTCGCACAGCATCAGTTTGTTTCTTTCAATTGGGTTTTGCGTTCCTCATTCCTTCTTTTTTGAAAATGATGAACGAACCTGAATACTATTTTACCTACTTCTGGCCCCTCAAAACTGACCCATTGAAACCCGATGGCATTAATTATATTGTACAGGCATCGAGTCGTGGCATTGGTTGGTATTTCATCGCTTTTTCAGCTATAATGACGGTCATTGGTACGCCCATTTTGACTTATTTTTATGGCAAACGCTGGTATTGCTCTTGGGTATGCGGGTGTGGTGGCTTGGCAGAAACTGTTGGCGACCCATTCCGTCAGTTGTCCGATAAATCATTAGGTGCGTGGAAATTTGAGCGTTGGATGATTCACTCCGTTTTAGTCGCTGTTGTCATAATGACCGCTTTATTATGGATAAATTCATACACGCAAGGAGCGGTTTTAGGCGATTTCTCACATGGATTCTCCAAAACGTATGGCTTTTTGATTGGTTCGATGTTTTCAGGTGTGGTTGGTACCGGTTTTTATCCCATTCTCGGTTCACGTGGTTGGTGTCGTTTCGGCTGTCCACAAGCGGCTATTTTGGGTATTTTTCAAAGGAAAAAATCAAAATTTCGCATTACGACAAACGGTAGTCAGTGCATCAGTTGTGGCAACTGTTCGACGTATTGCGAAATGGGTATTGATGTTCGGAGTTATGCCCAAAAAGGACAAGACGTGGTGCGGGCTTCGTGCGTCGGTTGTGGCATTTGTGCAGCCGTATGTCCTCGTGGTGTTTTGCGCTTAGAAAATGGTGATTTGGATATTGATGAACGAACAGAGGCGATTAGAGCTATTCATGTTAAGAATGGTGCGTTGGAAGTTGATAACTCATTGAATTAGAAGTCATTTCCAACACAAATTGCACTGATTTCACGAATTAACACATAGTCACAGAGAACACATAGTCTTTTGATTTTCAAGCATTTATAAAGCTATGTGCGCTATTTGGGTATGTGTTAATTCGTGAAATCAGTGCAATTTGTGTTGAAAAATCGTCATTAATTAAAAACATTTTTTTAGAAAAAAAATTCAAAATAAACGTTTTGTTGGCGTAAATTTGGGGTTTGAAAATTAATTTTGATGTAAAATGGATTTCAAACTTGTTTCTAATTACGTGCCCACAGGCGACCAACCCGAAGCGATTGCCCAACTCACCGAAGGCATATTGAAGGGAGATAGAGCGCAGGTTTTGCTCGGTGTCACAGGCTCGGGTAAGACTTTTACGATGGCAAATGTTATTGAAAAACTGAACCGTCCGACCTTGATTTTGACGCATAATAAGACCCTAACAGCCCAATTATACGGCGAATTCAAGCAATTTTTTCCTCATAATGCCGTCGAATACTTTGTTTCTTACTACGATTATTACCAACCAGAATCCTACATTTCTGTCAGCGATACTTATATCGAAAAGGATATGCAAATCAATGAAGAAGTGGATAAGCTGCGGCTTCGGGCGACGAGTTCGGTGTTGTCGGGGCGACGAGATATTATTGTTGTTGCTTCCGTTTCTTGCATTTATGGTATGGGCAATCCAGACGACTATGAGTCAGGCATTATCCGTATTCACAAAGGTTTGGTTGTTTCACGCAATGCGTTTTTGTATTCTTTAGTGCAAAGTTTGTACTCACGTACTGAGGGGGAGTTGGGGCGTGCGATGTTCCGTGTGCGAGGTGATACAGTTGATATTAATTTGCCTTATGTGGATTATGGTTATCGCATTGTTTTCTTTGGCGATGAAATCGAAAGCATAGATATGATTGATGTAGAAACAGGACAAGGGGGCGAATCTATGGATGTCGCTGCCATTTTTCCTGCTAATCTATATGTCACGTCAAAAGAGTTTATCCATGAAGCGATTCGTAATATTCAAGACGAATTGTACGAACAAATACAATATTTCAAGCGAGAAGGCAAGCCTTTTGAAGCCAAACGCATAGAAGAACGAACCAATTTCGACCTTGAAATGATAAAAGAACTAGGCTATTGCTCGGGTATTGAAAACTATTCCCGCTTTTTTGACCGTCGAAAAATGGGCGACCGACCATTTTGTCTGCTCGATTATTTTCCGCAAGACTATTTGATGTTTATTGACGAAAGCCATGCCACGATGCCACAGATTCGGGGTATGTGGGGCGGCGACCGTGCACGCAAGCAAAGCCTTGTCAGTTATGGTTTCCGTTTGCCGTCTGCGATGGACAATAGACCCTTGAATTTTAATGAGTTCGAGAGCATGATTAATCAAGTTGTGTTCGTTTCAGCAACGCCAGCCGACTATGAACTCGAAGTTACTGAGGGGGTCGTTGTTGAGCAAATTGTTCGCCCAACGGGTCTGCTTGACCCACCGATTGAAGTCCGTCCGTCTATCAATCAAGTGGATGACTTGTTGGACGAAATTCGATTACGCATTGAGCGCAATGAACGGGTTTTGGTGACGACATTGACGAAGCGTATGTCTGAGGAATTGTCAAAATATTTAGCAAAATTGGACATAAAAGTGCGTTATATCCATTCCGAAGTGGATACGATGGAGCGCATGGAAATTTTGAGAGACTTGCAATTAGGCGATTTCGATGTCTTAGTCGGTGTCAATTTGCTACGTGAAGGTTTGGACTTGCCCGAAGTTTCACTCGTCGCCATTTTAGATGCCGATAAAGAAGGTTTTTTAAGGAATGCCCGTTCATTGACGCAAACGGCGGGACGTGCGGCTCGTAATTCAAATGGTTTAGTCATTTTTTATGCGGATAAAATTACGGATTCTATGCGTCGAACGATGGATGAAACGAACCGTCGGCGCAGCAAACAAATGGATTATAACGAAGCAAATGGCATCACACCGCGCACGGTTGCACGGACGCGTGAGGAAATCATTGCGGCAGGTTCTATCCTTGATATTCGCGGTAAAAACAACCGTTCATACGTTGAACCTGTGGAATTGAGTCTCGCCGCTGACCCTGTGACAAGTTATATGAGCCGTGAACAATTCAAAAAAATGATTGACCAAACCGAAAAGAAAATGCAACAAGCAGCTAAAGACCTTGATTTTATGATGGCTGCACAGATACGTGACGAGTGGTTTGCCTTGAAAAAGAAGTTTGGAGATATGTATGGAATGTTGAAGGATTGAAAATTAGCTGCTTAATTCTACTTTTTTTTATTGCGAATACAAATTTTTACCCCCTCAGTATTTTCAACAAAAAAAACCGACACCTGCAGTAGGTGTCGGTTCCGAAAAATCATGAGATACAATGCGTTGTGTATATATCTTCAATTCTAACAATATTTATTCTACTTAAAAAGATACTTATCAACTCTATTCAGTTATTTAATGTCAGAAATTTTTTACACTCATTAAGTACATTTTTACTTTAACTTTTCTAATCGTCAATATTTTTTTATGCTGTTAATTTCATTATTTTCAGAAATAGAACCCGATATGGCATTAATATTTTTTTGAGTTAACATGACTAATAATTCCTCATCTTTCGATTTTATTATTTTATTTAGGATAAAGTCAGCCTCAAAAGTGTTTGAACGATTTGAAGGATTATCATTCGAGACGATATAATGCTGAACTCTATATTCAACATCTTTTAATAAACCGACTTGAACGATATATGGCAAGGTAGAAATTGTATCGTTTAGGAGTTTATTCCATTTCTTCGTCTGTGTATTATACTCAAAGTAATTGATGTAATGTGTGCAATTGGGGGTTAAATCAGCTGGCTTAACAGTGAATATGTAAGAATTCGCATTCGTAGTCGTCGTAACTAAGTTGCATGTCTCATCCAATTGAGATTGAATCGTAGTTACCTCTATTTGATCTTCTTGAGCTATGCTTTGCCCTTTTAAGAATTGGAAACTCAAAAGGCAAAGTGTAAAAAGCACGATAATTATAATGTTCTTATTCATGGTTAAAACTTTTGCTTAATTATTTTAAAAAACTGTTTTTGTGTCTAAATGTGCTTTGATTGTCAACTGATGGTACAAAGGTGAGAAAGATAAACCATAAAAACCATTACATTTTTTGGCACTTTTCGGTAGAAAATTTTTCTAAAAATGAAAAAAGCTCCTTCCTGTTGGGTACAGAAAAGAGCCTTTTTTACTTAAAATTGCTATAAATCGTTAAATTAAAGCTTAATAACCTTACCAATCATCCGTTCGTTTTGGACAGTGATTTCATAGAAATACATACCGCCCTTAAGCTCATCACCTATATTCCACTCTATGGATTGCGCTCCTCTAGTTTGGTTTTGATTGACTAAAACTTTTATTTGCTGACCAATAGCATTGTAAATGGCTACACGAACGGGTGCATCGTCAGTCAAATAATATTGAATATAAGTTTGATTGTTAATCGGATTGGGAACAGCTTGATGCCCTGAAACCACATTCATTTTTTTCAAATCAGTCACACGAATACCTTCTTCTCCATCAAAAGCGACGGACGTTTTTGCTTGTATTTGGGCATTATTATTCGAATTTTGAGCCGTTACGCTATAAGTTGAGGCTGAAGTAGTACACCCATATAGACTCATACTGATCTTATTTATCAAGAAACGGACGGTAAAACAGACATTTTGATCGCAATTTTGTATATTATCTAACTCAATATACGGTTTTGAATTAACATAAAATAGGATAGATTCACCATTAGGAGCGATGGTATAAGTCATACCACGACTTAAAGTTTTGCGGAAGCCCATAATGTCCGATTGAGCATCATAATTAAGCTTAACGGTCAGATTGGTATTGCCTTTTGTGAAATTGGCTGTCCACGTACTACCATTTACAAGTACGACATCTATCGCATTGCCAGAACCATGTGTTGTAGGTGCGCCCCAACCGCATGTACTGCTACTTAAGCCTCTTGCAAACACATCAAACATGACCAAATCGTCAATAACCACATCTTCGGACATAATCGAAGCAGGCAAATGAGCTTTATTTTTAGATATTTCAGTGTTAAATACGCTGTTTTGTGGTATTTCAACCGCAAAAAGAGCTTGCATACTGAGGGGGGCAATGAAGATGCCTAAAATGATAAGCAACTGT
Organism: Saprospiraceae bacterium; assembly: GCA_043744475.1. Classification (GTDB taxonomy): domain Bacteria; phylum Bacteroidota; class Bacteroidia; order Chitinophagales; family Saprospiraceae; genus JAAFJT01. The sequence continues at coordinate 6,030 of JAYTUR010000272.1, forward strand.
ACTGTTTTTTTAGTTAAATTTCGATTCATTATTTTAATTTTATTTATTCGTTAAAAAACTATGTCTAATTTTAAAAAGCCACAAATTAAAAAAATATATTTATAAAATCCATTACATTTTTTGGCACTTTTCGGTGAAACATTTTTTAAGAAATCATCATCTCTAAAATTATTTTAATTATTTTTAAAATATTAAAAATAAAAAAAGCCATGTAAATCGTTGACTTACATAGCTTTATAGTGAAGGAGTGGTTTTATTCAAACGAAATGCTATTTTTTATCTAAGTGATAAGTCGTCGCATTTTGTTTCATTTTATCAATTACTTTTTGTTCAATACGTTGTTCGCCAATGCCTGTTGGTGCTTCTTTTTTGAATTTTTGACCCAAAATCGGTGCAATTGCCAAACCAATCAAGCAAGAAAGCTTAATTAAAATATTCATAGAAGGACCTGATGTATCCTTGAAAGGGTCGCCCACAGTGTCGCCTGTTACAGCTGCTTTGTGTGGTTCAGAACCTTTGTAATACATCTGACCGTCAATACTGACACCTTTTTCAAATGCTTTTTTGGCATTGTCCCAAGCACCTCCTGCATTTGATTGGAAAATAGCCCACATAACGCCCGAAACCGTTACACCTGCCATGTACCCACCCAATGGTTCTGGTCCCATCAAGAAACCAATGATGAGCGGTGTGATAATCGTAATCGCACCTGGCATCATCATTTCGCGAAGAGCCGCTTTTGTTGAAATGTCAACACATTTAGCATATTCAGGCGTACCTGTACCTTCCATGATACCTGGTATTTCGCGGAACTGACGACGGACTTCGTTTACCATATCCATAGCTGCACGACCAACGGCATTCATCGCAAAAGCTGAGAATACAACAGGAATCATACCGCCTAAGAAAAGAGCCGCCAAAACGTCTGCTTTGAAGATATTGATACCGTTGATGCCTGTAAACTTCACATAAGCCGCAAACAACGCCAACGCTGTTAAAGCTGCAGATGCAATGGCAAAACCTTTACCAATGGCTGCTGTAGTGTTGCCGACTGAGTCCAAGATGTCCGTACGTTCGCGAACTTCCTTGGGCAATTCCGACATTTCAGCGATGCCACCTGCGTTGTCCGCAATTGGGCCGAAAGCATCAATCGCTAATTGCATAGCTGTTGTCGCCATCATTGCAGAAGCAGCAATCGCCACACCGTAGAAACCTGCCAATGTATAAGCTGCCCAAATCGCACCTGAAAACAAGATGATTGGATACGCTGTAGAAATCATCCCGACTCCCAAACCAGCAATGATGTTCGTTGCTGCACCTGTTCCTGAACGTTGAATGATGTCGTTAACAGGTTTTTTACCCATGCCTGTGTAGTATTCTGTTATCTTTGAAATCGCTGCACCGACGGTCAAACCGACTAAAATCGCCAAGAAAAGGTGCATTGTTGTGATAACTTTGGAGCCTTCTCCAAAGAATGTCATATTCATAGTCGGGGGCAACATCATTACCAAAAGAGGATAACAAGCCAAACCCGTCAAAATAATAGAGACCCAGTTACCCTTGTTCAAAGCACCTTGTACGCTATCAAGTGTTGCATTGTTATCTGAAATTTTGACGAAAAAAGTACCCGCAATTGAAAAGATAATACCCAAACCAGCAATCAAGATAGGTAACAAAATAGGTCCCATGCCGCCAAACGCATTAGTCATTTCGACATTATCTAAGTTGTCTTTAATCAAATAGTTACCTAAAACCATTGATGCTAAAACCGTTGCCACATAAGAACCAAACAAGTCAGCACCCATACCCGCTACGTCACCTACATTGTCACCTACGTTGTCGGCGATTGTCGCAGGATTACGCGGGTCGTCTTCAGGAATACCCGCTTCGACTTTACCAACGAGGTCAGCACCTACGTCAGCCGCTTTGGTATAAATACCACCGCCAACACGTGCAAACAATGCGATAGACTCAGCGCCCAATGAGAAGCCCGCTAAGACTTCAAGCGTTCTTTCCATCTCATGAACAAACCCCTCAGTACCTGCGCCTGAATTGATAAATTGGTAAGTGAAAGCCAAAAACAGGAAAGACAAGCCGAAAACCGCTAAACCAGCAACACCCAAGCCCATCACCGTGCCACCACGGAATGATACTTGTAAGCCTTTTGCCAAGCTGGTACGTGCCGCTTGTGTTGTGCGGACATTCGCTTTAGTAGCTATACGCATACCGAGATTACCCGCCACTGCCGAAAACACAGCACCCATCACAAAAGCCGCAACAATCAATAAACTTGAATTTTCAACCATTTGCGATTGAATACCTAACAATGCGCCCGCACCAACGACGAAAACAGCCAATACACGATACTCCGCGTTCAAGAAAGCCAACGCCCCGTCAGCAATTGCCGCAGCAATGCCTTGCATTTTCTCATTCCCTGCGTCTTGTTTACTTACCCAGCCCCAGAGGTATGCCATATAAGCCAAACCGATCAGACCAAAGAAAGGTAAGATGTAAATTAAATTCTCCATTTTTCTCTTCGAGTTAGTTTTTCAAAAAAAGTG
>JAYTUR010000273.1:0-2222 GCA_043744475.1 Saprospiraceae bacterium
TGTCGCTGTGGATATAATCGAATTCTGCTTGATGCAATTTTTTGTGTTTTTGAGGTACTTCATACATAAAATACCAAAAAATCAACCAAATAAGACCGATTGCACCCGTTATAACAAAAGTCATTCGCCAACCATAAGCATCTGCAATATAAGGAACAGACAACGGCGCAAGAATAGCACCGATGTTTGTTCCTGAATTAAAAATACCCGTTGCTAAGGCACGTTCTTTTTTAGGAAACCATTCGGCAGTTGTTTTGATAGCTGCGGGAAAGTTACCCGATTCACTGATACCCAAAGCACCCCTTGCGACAAAAAAGCCCGCTGTGCTATTCACCAAAGCATGACCCATTGCGGCTAAACTCCAAGCCAATAAGGATAGTGCATAACCCAATTTAGTACCCAACGCGTCAATCAATCGTCCTGCACCCATCATACCTATCGCATAAGCCAACTGAAAAGCCACGGTGATATTGGCATAGTCTGTTTTAGACCACTTGAATTCCGTATCCAAATACTCCTTGACAAGACCGATGACGGCTCTGTCAAGGTAATTGATAGTCGTCGCAAAAAAAAGTAACCCGCAGATAGTCCAACGATACTTACCTATTTGTTCATTCATTGTTTAGTTGAGTTTTTCTAAATTCATAAAATTGCGTTCTTTTACCCCCTCAGTATTTTACTATTTAATTGTCTGAATTAAAGCCAAAACTTCGCGAGTTGTCGCTTCAATACCCGCATAATCCTTCTCATCCATCCTTTTTTTACTCACCAAATTGCTGCCCATACCGACGGCTTTCACGCCTGCAGTAAACCAACTACTGATACTTTCACGTGTTGTGTCAACACCACCCGTTACCATAAAAGACAAATTCGGGAAAATGGCTTTGATGCCACTCACAAATTTAGGCCCGAGCATATCGCCTGGGAATAGTTTGATAAATGTGATACCCGCATTCTCTGCCGCAATGATTTCTGAAGGCGTCATACAACCTGGTCCGTAAAGAATACCATTGGCAACAGCATATTCAGCAACTTCTAATACAAAACCTGGACTGACCAAAAAATCAGCACCTGCTGACATATAACTTTTTGCTTGCGCTAAATTTTTAATCGTACCGATGCCTAAGAGCATGTCAGGCATTTCTGCATTCCGTACTTCGACCAATTTATGAAAATTTTTCAAAGCGGCTTCGCCTCGATTGGTATATTCTACGGCTTTGATGCCTGCGCGATATATGGCTCTCAAAATTTCAATACTGACTGTTTCGTCTGCATTAAAATACAAAGGCAAAACACCTTGATTGACAATACCTTCGGTTACTTTTTTTATATTACTCATACTGATTTTTGTTTTTCTAACACGAATTTCACTGACTTCACGAATTAGACGGATGTTCTTTTAATTCTTTAATTCGTGTAATCAGTGAAATTCGTGTTAGTTAATTTAGATTTTTACTTTAATCACTAATTTTTTGACTTCACCTTCTGCAATCATCGGTGCATGGACATCTTCTGGAAAGAAGATGGCGAATTGTCCATCTGTCAACTGAAAAAACATATCAGGTGCATCATTGTAAAATTGCACATCTTTTTCGGCATTGTAGTCACCTTTAGGCGAAATACATTTTTCCCGTGGTTTCCAACCCATCGTTTCCAGACCATTGATGCACAATTGAATATCAATGTGTTGGTTATGACATTCAAACTTTGCGGTTGATTGCTCCGTTGTCATGCCTGTTTTGTTTGAATAAATGGCTTTCAAGTTACTGCCATCAATGTCAAACCGCCCTTCAGCATTGTTCAAATCCGTGGCGTTGATATAGGCAAAAGCCTTTTCAAACAAAGGATGTACACCGAAGTATTTTGACGCGTTTTTTATCGTATCTACAATCATTTTTAGATGATTTTTTGTTTTAGAAAATAGGGGGAATCAAGTTGGAATCAGGATTATTGGGATTTTTATAGGATTATTCGGATTATGACGTACTCGCTACGTATAAATCCTAATAATCCTGATTCCAACTGAGCCAAACTACCGTTGCACCCGTCCGCTACCGTCACCTTTCACCAATTGCATGACTTCATCAACAGTTACATGGTTCAAGTCACCCGGAATTGTGTGTTTCAAGGCACTGGCAGCCACACCAAATTCAGCGGCATCAGGCATCGATTTACCCGCTACTAAGCCATAAATGAAGCCACTTGCGAAGCTGTCACCACTG
>JAYTUR010000274.1:0-2217 GCA_043744475.1 Saprospiraceae bacterium
CAAAAATTTGACACTTTGTCCAAAAATTGGACATTTTTACCGTTAACGTTAACGGTATTAACATTAATGTTTCAAATTAACATATATGCACACAAACGCGGTTTTACCGACCAATCATGGCAATAATGGCAATCATGGTGAAGTTACACCAAAATATGCCAATCATGCCATAGGATGGCATTTGTGGCGGTTTAAGCCGTATTCTTGTTTGTTATGTATCTGTCAAATATTTTTCCACAATCCAACTGTAATTGGAAAATTTTCAAACTGTCAACGATAATCGACAAAATGGTTTGCGAGCATTAAGGTGCGGTCTGGTTACTGGTTACTGGTTGGTCTGGTTTGCTTCAAGAATTGCCAGAAATACGCAAAAATTCCCGTACTTTTAAATTAAATTGCCGAAAATTTAAACCCTGGAAATTGTTGAATATCAATCACTTACGAAAGCAGAGAAAGTTTGTTTAAAAATACTTGTTGCAAAGTAATTTGAATTCGTTTAATTTGTTTGCAGTTGAAAGCGGTTGCGATATATCCGAAAAATTCGGCCATCCGCTTAAACTGAAAAATTGTTATGGCTCATAAAATTTTGGAATTAGATTCACAAGTTGGAACCACAATGGCATGGCACAAATTAACCAAAGTCATTGCAGACCGTCCAATTGCTCTTAAGGACGTGTTTCCTTATGAGTTTGTTCGGGCTCAACTTTTTTACGATAAACAAGCCGTCAAAAATCAGATCGCAATTGAACGTGGTGAAACGGTTCTGTCAACCGATGAAACCGAGAAATCAGATTACGTTCTATCTAACGAACGCACATCCATTATTTCAACCGATAACTTTGAAGAAGTTTTCTCTGGTCGCGACAGTCATTCGTTCCTGACCAATGCCCAACTTTGGGATATCGTCACCGAAAGCTTGGCAGGCGTGGATTATACCATAGTATCTGCCGGTTCTTTACGTAACCGTGTAGACCGATTCATAAGCGTTGAATTGACAAAGGAGAATTCGTTCAAAATTGGCAAGCGCGAATTCAAAAAATTCATGGAAATTTTTGACAATATCGCCGGTCTACGTCGTCTGATTGTCAAAAATTCCGCGTTCAATATCGTTTGTGCAAACTCAGCTGAGATGGTTCTTTCGGATGATAGTGGCGCATTCGCTCTTTCGGCAAAACATTCAAAATTCATGAATACCCGACTTGATGGACAAGAAAGTAAAATTGAAACAATGAAGCGGGCAATTGAGAATCACATCGGTGTTGCCGCGCAATTTAAGGCAGCAATGGAAGCTTGTGAAGTTGTCAAGGTTTCTCCCGTCGATGCAATCAATATCTTTGCCGGTTGGTTAAATGACGACGCAAAGGAGCTAAGCCCACAATCATTTAACACTGCCATCGACCTGACAGACCTATATCGACGTGGCAAAGGCAATTCAGGCGAGACTCTGCTAGATGTAGTATCCGCCGTAACCGATTTTTATACACACCGTTCTGCCGGTGGTGAATCGTACACCAAACTTTTAACCGGAAAAGAGTTGACGGTTAAGGAGCAACGTCAACTTGTTAAACAAGTTGAATCGTCGGAAGTTGGTGCGGGAAACGCTAAAAAAACCGAATTTACAAGCCGCGTCATCAAGTCCGATGCCGATGGAATCTTTCAAGGCATACGCAACCAAGGTGCAACGGGCATTTTTCAAATGCGAGCAACTGGCAAGGCTTTGATTCATGATTACTTGAGCACGGCAACGAATCCAGCAGACGCAAGGTCCGCTTACGATGCTGTACTGAACTGAGGCGATTGAATACATTAAACGTCCTGCCAGAACTGGCAGGACGTTTTCTTTTTGTGGCGCGGTGTTCCTATAAGGTTTTAATATTCAAACGTCATCAAGGGGCAATTGTGCATGATTGCTGACAAATCAAACAACGGCAAGCTATTCACCATCGGTAATAGAAACGATGATTGAAAAGAAAAATGAAAATAATCCTTTACAATTTGAATCAATTCAACGATGATATCGGCAATGAAACTATTCAATAAATTTTTGCGAATGCTACTAAACGATACTATCTTTGGCCAAGGCTATTGATAGCAATAGAGCCTAGCTATAGTATGGGAGCATAGTATACGGTCTAATATTATACCCTCATACTATAGGGTAACAGGGTATAATATATATGCTTCTGATGGTATAGGAAAGGGCACCCCTAGAGCCAC
>JAYTUR010000275.1:0-8545 GCA_043744475.1 Saprospiraceae bacterium
TTGTAAGACTTTTGTCTCTGTAATTAAGTTTGAACGGTCGAGGGCGTTGCGAATAGTAATCAAAACGCGGTTCAAATCGAGTGGTTTTTGAAGAAAGTCAAAAGCACCTTTGCGGACGCTCTCTACAGCTGTTTCGATATTACCATGACCAGAAATCATGACAACCGACGATTCAGGGCTCAACTCTTGTACTTTTTCCAAGGCTTCCATACCATCGAGACGCGGCATACGAATGTCCAAAAAGATAACATCGTACTTTTTTTGCTTGATTTTCGAAAGGCAATCCACGCCATCTACGGCTTCATCTACTTCGTAGGGCTCATTTTCAAGCACTGATTTGAGTGTGCGACGGATATAAGACTCGTCGTCAACAATAAGGATGTGTGCGGAGATGTTTTTTTTCATACCAAGACGGTTTTGAATTTGTTAGTTTTAGATATGTTCAGAAATAGGATAAAACGAAAGGGAGGATAAGTTGTGAAACGGACAAAGTGATTAGTTTGTTACTTCATTGGTAAAATTAATTTACTTATTTCCTTTTCGTTGTAAACCTATGGGAATGAGCTACAAAGATATTATATTTTTATTAAATTGAAATAATATTTTAGCTAATATTTTAATAATTAGGCTTGTGCTGTCGAAAAATTGTTGTTACCAGTCGAAGTTTTTTACTTTTGATGCTTACATAATTCACCTTTGTTGCTTCAAAAATGGATTTTACTGAGGGGGGGTATCTAAACAAAGTTTTTGTTTACATTTGCACATCTTTTTTCAAATAGAAGGGGAATTCCAATTTTTTGATAATAAAAATCATTTTTATAACACACTTATTCAATCATTTACAACTGTGGGTATTTTAATATTTTTTATTCTAACTTATGTCTTATCATGTGTCACGCTGATGAAACTTTTTGAAAAAGCAGGTGTCGAAGGCTGGAAAGCACTCGTTCCAGGCTTGAATTTTGTCGAATGGGCAAAATTGATAGGGCAAAAGCCCATTTACGCTTTGTGGCTGCTTGTTCCCATCGTCAATATATTTGTTTGGTGCAGCATGGCTGTGGATTTAGTGCGTGCTTTTGGGCGTTTCAGTTTTCTTAGCAGTGCCTTTGCGGTCATTTATACGCCACTTGAATTTTTCTTGACAGGCAAAAGCCCTGATAGTAAATACGAAGCCGATATCGTTGGTCGTGAAAAAGCATATCAAAACCAAGTGAAAGAAGCTCTAGCAAAAAAAGATAAATTTGCATTGAATCGCCTTGAAAACAGTGTTTTTCACAAAGGTGGCGCACGTGAATGGGTCGAAGCGATTTTCTTTGCGGTGTTCGCTGCGGCTTTTATTCGTATGTTTATCTTTGAAATGTATGTGATTCCAACTTCTTCAATGGAAGGCTCACTTTTGGTTGGCGACTATTTGGCGGTTGGTAAATTCAACTATGGTCTGCGTACGCCGATGACCGTCATACAAGTGCCTTTGTTACACAATCAGATTCCAATTATTGGTTCTGAATCGTATATCAATCCACCGAGTTTACCGTATTTTCGCTTACCAGCATGGGAGAAATTGGAGCGCAACAGCCCTTTTGTTTTCAACTGGCCTATCGGCGACAGCATTATTTTAATGCCAGAACGCTCATGGAACGTCAATCAACTACGCGAACAAGGGATTCCCATTCCGCCAAACAGTTTGATTGTTCGTCCAATTGATAAAAAAGACCACTACATAAAACGTTGTGTTGCAATTTCTGGCGATAAAATGGAAATAAAAGACCGTCAACTTTACATCAATGACCAACCCGCACAGAATCCTACGGGTATGCAGTTTGCGTATCGTGTATCCGGCAGTTATAATGTGTCAAAACTTGAAGAATGGGGTGTCCATCTCAATGATTTCGGTGATAGTAATATGCGTGCCGGTGTTATTCCGCTTAATCTATCTCAAGTAGAGAAAATCAAAGGCATGGGGGGCAATGTAAAAGTTGAAATTTTGCCTAATAATGCTGTTTCGCCTAGCATTTTCCCGCATGACACAGTCCATTTTAAGTGGAGCGTTGATAATTTTGGACCGCTTGTTATTCCTGCACAAGGTGCAACGGTCACTTTGAGTTTAGAAAATATCAAACTGTATGAGCGTATTATTGGTGTTTATGAAAATAACAAATTGGAAATAAAGGACGGTAAGTTTTTTATAAATGGTACAGAATCATCAACTTATACATTTAAACAGAATTACTATTGGGCAATGGGTGACAACCGCCACAACTCCGAAGACTCACGTTATTGGGGGTTTGTACCCGAAGACCATATCGTAGGAAAGCCACTTTTCATCTGGATGTCAACAGGTGGAAATGGTATCCGTTGGAATCGTCTATTTACATCTGCCAATAAAATGTAAACGAAATAATTTAGTGCCAAAGGCAAATTTTACTGAGGGGGGTAAAATTTGCCTTTTTTATTTTCACCTGTTACTTTGCTTATACTTTTTGTAACTTCGTGTTTAAGTTTCACGAAGTATTCTGTTTCCCTACTTCTCGTTAACATATAATATGAAAGCACTCATTCCCGTTGCTGGCGCGGGTATTCGCCTGCGTCCACATACCTATACACAGCCCAAGCCCTTGATACCGGTTGCGGGAAAGCCCATTTTAGGGCATATTATAGATGAACTCATCGCGGCGGACTTCACCGAATTTGTCTTTATTATTGGCTATTTAGGTGAAAAAGTCAAAGATTTTGTAGAGAAAAACTACGAAAATCTCAATTGTCAGTTCATTGTACAGTCTGAACGAGATGGTTTAGGTCATGCTGTTTGGACAGCTTGCGAAGCCATTGAACATGAAAAAGAACTGTTTATTGTATTAGGTGATACCGTTTTTGATACCGATTTAAGACCCATGATTCAATCCCAAACGACTTGTTTCGGCGTTAAAGAGGTGGCAGACCCGCGTAATTTTGGTATTGTCGAGTTAGATGAAAAAGGGTTTGTTCGGAAAGTTGTCGAAAAACCGCGCATTCCTCATTCCAATTTGGCACTCGTTGGTTTGTATAAAATAAAGGAAGTCAATGAATTACTCATGGCATTGCAATACAATATTGAAAACAATATACGCACAAATGGTGAATTTCAACTTGCAGATGCGCTTCAACGCATGATTGATGGCGGTATAAAAATGACGACAATTGCCGTCAAAAATTGGTTCGATTGTGGTAAAAAAGAGATTTTATTAGAAACAAATGCCATGTTATTGCAAAAAAATAATGCTTATGACGTGGATTTGCCTGTCTTTGATAACACCATCATCGTTCACCCCGTCAGTATTGGCGAAAACTGTATCATCACAGATAGTATTATTGGACCCTATGTGACTGTTGCGCCCAATACAAATATTAATGCCTCTATCATTCGCGACAGCATCATCGGTAGTTATTCGCATTTAAGAGAAATTATATTGAATAAATCTATCATTGGCAGCGATACGTCTATACGTGGCATTCGCCGTAGCTTGAACATTGGCGACAATACAGAGATTGATTTCAGTTGAAATAAATTTTTGCCCTTTTCGTTCATTTCGGTATCTAATATCAACTTTTAAGGAACTTTTAAAAGTTTCCTAACGTATTACCGAATTCCTTAATTTTCAAACAATAATAATGTTTCAAAAACGCTTTTCCTCTAATTTTTTTTCCATTCTAACTGTTATAGCTCTATCTTTTATTTTTTCCAATTGCAAAAATGACAGCGATAAACCCAATGTACCTGATGTGTCGGGTATCACTTCTGATATAAAAATTCATCGTTTTGACCAAGATATTTATGCTATTGACACTTTAAATACTGAGGGGGGGGTAAAAGCATTGGAACAGAAATATCCTGGGTTTTCAAATCTGTACTTTGAACGTGTTATCGGTATAAAGGACGCAAAAGATTCTGTTGGCAAATATCGCAGTCAAGTTCGTGCATTTCTGACCAATGCGGCTATGCGGGGCATGATGGATACAATGAATCTGATTTATAAAAATTTTGATGCTATCAAACAGCAAATAGACCAAGGTTTGCGGTTACACAAACACTATTTTCCAAATAAGCCTGTGCCAACGAACATTTATACGATGCCTTCGGCATATAATTTTGCAGCTGTTTTGCCCGACGATACAACTGTTGCGATTGGATTGGATATGTTTTTAGGAGAAAACCACAACACTTATGAGTCGCTTATAACGACCTATCCAAAGTTTATCAGTCGCACTTTTAGAAAAGATTACCTCGTTGAACGTATTTTTGAATTGCTCGTTGGCGATATAGTTGGGGAGACAAAAGGTAATAGGTTAATAGATTATATGATACACAATGGTAAAAAATTGTATATTATAGATTGTTTATTGCCAAATGTCCCTGACAGCATCAAATTGGCTTATTCGCGCGCAGAAATGTCAGGGTGTTATTCCAACGAAGGTTTTACATGGGGGCGTATTTTGAAGCAAAACCTTTTGTATTCCACCAAATTTCAAGATTATCAGAAACTCGTTACACCCAGTCCTGATGCGCCCATTATTGCTGCCGAAGCACCTGGTGGTGTTGGCAATTTTTTAGGTTGGCAAATTGTCAAGCAGTTTATGAAACGCAATCCTAATACTTCACTGACCGAACTCATTAATATGCGTGATGCCCAAAAGATATTAGATTTGTCAAAATACAAGCCACCACAAGAGAAGTAAGTCAATGGATAGTTGATAAGGGATAATGTATAACGGATAGTGGATAATAATTATCCATTATCCGTTATTAAAGTAATCCTTCGCGCACCAAATCATGTAAATGCACCATACCCACATAACGCCCCCCCTCAGTAGCGATGAGTTGCGTAATGCTTTTTTCACGCATCAATTTCAAAGCTTCAACTGCAAGTAGTTCTGAATCAATGGTTTGCGGATTAGGCGACATGACCTCTTCAGCAGTCACAACTTTTAAATCCAAATCTTTTATTAACAATCGGCGCAAATCACCATCGGTAATAATGCCAATAAGGTTCTGATGGTCGTCCAAAACAGCCGTTGCACCGAGGCGTTGCGAAGTCATTTCCAAAATGGTATTTTTCAAATTCGTTGTACGCGATACTGAGGGACTGCCATGTAGCGGATAAATGTCGCGCACCCGCAAATAAAGCTGCTTGCCCAACGAACCGCCAGGATGCAATTGTGCAAAATGTGCCGCCGAAAAGCCCCGAACAGTCAGTAAACTAATCGCCAAAGTATCTCCTAACACCATTTGAGATGTTGTCGAAGCCGTTGGCGCGAGATTATTGGGGTCAGCTTCTTTTTCGATGGGCGTATGCAATATATAATGTGCCTGCTTACCGAGATAAGAGTTACGATTTGACACCATACCAATGAGCGTATTACCGAAATTCTTCAACAAAGGCAGCAGAACCTTTATTTCAGGCGTATCACCACTTTTTGAGATACATATAATGGTGTCATCGGGTTGAATCATGCCCAAGTCTCCGTGAATGGCATCAGCAGCGTGCATAAATACTGAGGGGGTGCCTGTGGAATTAAAAGTGGCGACAATTTTTTGCGCTACGATAGCCGATTTGCCGATACCAGTAACGATGACACGCCCTTTTGATTGAAAAATGGCTTCCACCGTTTTTACAAAATCATCATCTAAACTTTCAAATAAATCAGCGATGGCTTTTTGCTCAATCTGGAGCGTCTGTCGAGCAGTTTTGAGAATTAAATCTTTCATTGAAATGCAAAGGTCTATTTTTTATGAAAAAAATATCACAAAATTTGCCTTTAAACGAAAAGATTGTTTTAATTTTAGATTCAGAAAAAAAACAAGATGATAAAGCTCATTTCAAAAAAAGCAACTAAAACAAAATATAATTTGGTAAATTGAGAGAATCTTACGAAAAGTTTTGACATTAAAGAGCCCCCTCAGTATTTTTCAAGGTTTCAAGGTTTTTTAAAAACCATAATTTATTATTGTAAATTGTAATTTGAAGTGTAGAAAAATATTTTTTTTTCAAGTAGATTCGATTATCCGTTTTTTCAACTGAGTTTTTATAGTGAAAAATGTTTCCTCTTAGGTTTTTTACTGAGGGGGTAATGCCAATTGTTTAATAATAAAATAAAAAAATACGCATAATGCATGAGGTAATGGAAGTGACGACGGATTCTCTACATGAGGCTTTGCATCAATTCTTCGGTTTTAACAAGTTTAAAGGAACACAGGAACAGGTCGTGAGAAGCGTGTTGGAAGGGCATGATACGTTCGTCATAATGCCCACAGGTGGTGGAAAATCGCTTTGTTACCAATTGCCCGCTTTGATGAAAGAAGGTACGGCTTTGGTTATTTCGCCACTTATTGCCTTGATGAAAAATCAGGTTGACTCTATTCGCGGCTATTCTCAAAGCGATGATATCGCACATTTTTTAAATTCGTCTTTATCAAGGACGGATATAAAAAGAGTGAAACAAGACATTACAGACGGAAAAACCAAACTCCTCTATGTGGCTCCGGAAACACTGACAAAAGATGAAAATATCGAGTTTTTTCAAAATACTAAAATCTCTTTTGTCGCTGTTGACGAAGCGCATTGTATTTCAGAATGGGGACATGATTTTAGGCCTGAATATCGGCGGATTCGTACAATGATTGAATCCATTGATGGGTATGTACCGATTATCGCTTTGACAGCCACCGCAACGCCTAAAGTTCAAGTAGATATTGTCAAAAACTTAGACATGAAAGATGAAAATATTTTTATTTCGTCTTTCAATAGGGATAATCTTTACTACGAAGTTCGTCCAAAACCGCCCAAAGAAGAAGCATTACACCGCCAAATTTTGCAAGTTGTTAAGGATTTACCCGATCGCTCAGGCATTATATATGTGCAAGCACGGAAATCGGCTGAAGATATTGCCAAAGTCTTGTCTGTCAATGGCATTAAAGCCCAACCATATCATGCGGGTCTTGACGCTAAAACGCGTTCACAAACTCAGGATAATTTTTTGATGGAAGAAATTGACGTTATCGTTGCGACGATTGCGTTTGGTATGGGCATTGACAAGCCCGATGTGCGGTTTGTGATGCACCACGACATTCCAAAATCCATCGAAAATTACTATCAAGAGACAGGTAGGGCAGGGCGTGATGGTCTTGAAGGTCGTTGTATTGCATTTTATAGTTATAGAGATATTGCTCGTTTGGAGAAATTTTTACGCGACAAACCTGTAGCAGAACGCGAAATGGGTATGCAGTTGATGGAAGAAATGACCGCTTATGCGGAAACAACAACATGCAGACGTGAGTTTTTGCTTCATTATTTCGGTGAAAAATTTACTTGTGACCGTAAAGGCATGTGCGATAATTGTCGTCATCCACGCCCAACGGTTGACGTGCAAGAAGAAATGGCAATTGCTTTGGAAGCTATCGAATCGCTTGGTGAGCAATTTACTTTGAAAACGATTATTGATTTCATTCTCGGTAACGAGACGAAAGAAATGAAAGATTTCAAATATACGAAAAATGAATTGTTTGCTTGCGGTAAAGCTAAAAATGAAGTTTTTTGGCAATCTGTCGTGCGTAATGCGATGTTGAGTAACTTGATTTACAAAGAAGTAGAGCAATATGGTGTTATTCATTTGACCGATGAAGGTCGGGCGTTTATGGTTAAGCCACATGAAATGAAAATTACGCTTAACCACAATTTTGAAGATACGTCGGTTGACCCTGATGAAATGCAAGCACGACCGGCTGCACTTGATAATATTTTGTTGAAAATGCTTAAAGATTTGCGAAAATCGGAAGCAAAGAAGAAAAATGTACCCCCTTATGTCATTTTTCAAGACCCAAGTTTGGAAGACATGGCGACTCAATATCCAGTTGATATTGAAGAAATGACTAAAGTTCAAGGAATTTCTACGGGTAAGGCGCAAAAATTCGGAAAACCTTTCGTTACTTTGATTGCTAAATATGTTGAAGAAAACGAAATTGACCGTCCACAGGACTTTGTTATAAAGCAAGTTGCCAATCAATCGAAAACAAAAGTAGCGATTATTAAAGGTATTGACCGCAAAATTCCGTTGAACGAATTGGCGCGTCAGAATCAGATTACGCTTGACGAGTTGATGACTGAATTGTATGTTATCGTCCTTTCGGGTACAAAACTGAATTTAGATTATTCAATCGTAGATGTGATTGATGAATATGTTAAAGACGAAATTTATGAGTATTTCATGACATCAGAAACAGATGACCCGTCCATTGCTTTCCATAAATTAAAAGAAGAAGACGATGAGATTACTTACGATGAAATCTGTTTGATACGTTTGAAGTTTTTGTCAGAAGTGGCTAATTAATTGTATGACAATAACTTATAGACCCACAACACAAATAATGTGTTGTGGGTCTTTTAATTAACGACATATTTAAAAGCCACGTTTAAGAAACTTGTTGTGCGAACTAAACTTAGGTAATTCAAACGTCTTAAAGTTACGTGTATTTATTAGTTCTTTGACATCACTGTTAAATCAAGCAATTTTT
>JAYTUR010000276.1:0-8533 GCA_043744475.1 Saprospiraceae bacterium
AAGCCATAAATGAAGCCACTTGCGAAGCTGTCACCACTGCCCACACGGTCAATGATGCGTACTTCATAATGCTTAGTGTGGTAGAATTCAGTGCCATCATATACCAAAGCACTCCAGCCATTGTCAGATGCACTGTGGCTTTCGCGGAGCGTAGAAGCAATGTATTTGAAGCCAAATTTTTCCTTCATTTGCTTGAAAACACTCTTATAACCATCCAAATTCAATTCCCCTTTTTCAATATCTGTACCTTCTGATTTGAAGCCCAAAGTCGTTTCAGCATCTTCTTCGTTGCCGATACACACGTCCACATATTGACAAAGCTGCGTCATCACTTCTTGCGCTTTAGCTTTACTCCACAATTTTTTGCGATAGTTTAAGTCAATACTTGTTGTGATGCCTTTCGCTTTTGCTGCTTTCAAAGCCGCTAAAGTCAAAGCCGCCGCTTTATCGCTCAATGCAGGTGTAATACCTGTTGTGTGAAACCAATCTGCGCCTTCAAAAATAGCATCCCAATCAAATTCTGAAGCATCTACATCAGCAATGGCAGCACCTGCACGGTCATATATAACTTTGCTGGCACGCATTGCCGCACCTGTTTCTAAAAAATAAATGCCGATACGGTCACCACCACGTGCTATGAATTGTGTATCAACGCCATAACGACGCAAATGATTGATAGCCGATTGACCGAGTGCATCTTTTGGAACTTTAGTTACAAAAACACCTTGCTCACCATAGTTACAAATAGCGGCTGCCACATTCGCCTCGCCACCGCCATAAGTGACATCAAAACTGTTGGACTGCTCAAATCGTTTGTAGTCGGGCGTAGATAGACGCATCATAATCTCGCCAAGTGTTACTACTCTTTTCTTACTCATCTTAATTAATTGATTTTATTAGAAAATTGAAAAATACTCTTGTTATCGGCTCACTCTTCCCCCTGTATTCCCGCCTATCAATGACTCTACTTCTGTCACACTCACCAAATTGAAATCGCCTTGAATCGTATGTTTCAAAGCAGCAGCGGCGGCGGCAAAATCAACAACATACTGAGGGGGGGAACTTTGCGCCAATTGAAAAATCAAACCTGCCATAAAAGCATCTCCTGTCCCAATGCGGTCATTGATGTCTGGAATATCGAACTCCCTTGAATTATACATCGTTTTGCCATCATGCAAAAAACCTGTATAGGCATTGTGCGTCGCGTGGAAAGCGCGACGAGCCGTCATGGCGATGTATTTTAGTTTTGGAAAATCTGTAAAAGTTTTCTGTATAACGTCTTGATAATCACGACCATCAATGCCAAAACATGTACCAATAGCATCACCGTCGCCGAGCAAAACATCGCACCCCCTCAGTAATTGAGGCATAATGTCAGACGGGTGTTTACCATAGGTCCAAAGATTGCGACGATAATTCAAATCGCAAGACACCATAAGACCATGTTGTTGCGCGGCTTCTATCGCCTCCAAAGTGGCATCAGCAGCCGCCTGTGAAATCGCAGGGGTGATGCCCGACCAATGCAGCCAAGAAGCATTTTCAAAAACTTTATCCCAATTAATGATGCCCTGTTTGAGCGTTGCCATACCAGAATTGGTGCGGTCGTAAATCACTTTTGATGGACGATTACCTGTTCCAGGCTCTAAAAAATATAAACCAAGCCGTTCACCACCTATGACAGAAAGGTTTGTTTCTACCTTGTAACGGCGCACTTCTGACAGTGCCGCTTCGCCTAATTCCGTTGCGGGAACACGTGTAACGAAAGACGCTTTCGCACCCCATTGAGCGAGAGATACAGCAACATTCGCCTCAGATCCCCCATATTGCACCTCCAATTGTCGTGTTTGAAGAATTCTTTCCTGATTATGCGTACTTAAACGCAGCATAATTTCTCCAAAACAGATAATTTTCATAGTTAAAAGTTAAAATAGTTCTTAGCATTATAGTAACAAATATCTTGCACCAACTTGCCCAACCATGCTGTATCATTTGGCAATTCGCCATTTTCAACGTCTTCTCCAAAAATATTGCACAACAAACGGCGGAAATATTCATGCCGAGGAAACGATAAAAACGAGCGTGAATCGGTCAACATACCTATAAATTGGCTCAAAATACCCATATTTGATAAGGCATTTATCTGTTTCGTCATGCCATCTTTTTGGTCTAAAAACCACCAACTGCTGCCCCATTGTACTTTTCCAGCCAATGTACCATCGTTGAAATTGCCAACCATAGTCGCAAAAATCTCATTATCAGCAGGATTGAGGTTGTAAATAATGGTTTTTGACAAACGGTTATTATCCTCTAAACGACCAAGATATTTGCTCAATCCGACAGCTTGTTTGAAGTCTCCAATCGAATCCCAACCTGTATCTGGACCCAATTGGCGCAACATACGCGTATTATTATTTCGTAATGCGCCCAAGTGAAATTGTTGTGTCCAACCCAGTGCATGATACATTTCACCGAGATGATGCAAAATAGCAGATTTATATATTAATGCCTCATTTTCTGTCAGCTTTTCACCCGACAAGGCTTTTTTATAGATGGTATTAGCTGCTTCATCCGTAAAATCTTCAGCGTACAATTGCTCCAAGCCATGGTCACAAAGTTGGCAACCGAGTGTGGCAAAGAAATCCGCCCGTTGGCGCAACCCCCTCAGTAAATCCTCGAAAGTATTGAGTTCAAACCCGACAACTTCACCTAATTTTTGAATAAATTGACTAAAATTAGGATTATCAATCAAGATATATTTGTCAGGACGGAAAGCGGGCAACATCTTAACACCTGCTTTTGCGCTATCAAATTTGATGTGATGCTCTAAGCTATCCGCAGGGTCGTCAGTCGTACAAGCAACTTCAACATTCATTTTACGCATCAAATTTTGAACGCTGTACTCAGGCGTATTCACTTTTTCACTTGTGGTATGGTAAATATCGGCAGCTGTATTGGCATTCAACAATCTGTATTCGTCGAAATAGCGTTGCAATTCTAAATGTGTCCAATGATACAAGGGATTACGCATCGTATAAGGTACGGTCTCACCCCATTTCTGGAATTTTTCTAAATCCGTCGCATCGCCTGTGATAAAGTGTTCGTTGACACCACAGGTGCGCATCGCCCGCCATTTGTAGTGGTCGCCATAGAGCCAAATTTTGGAAATATTTTCAAACTGCCTATCATCAACAATTTCATTGGGCGGTAGGTGATTGTGGTAATCAATGATAGGCATCTGCTTGGCATAATCATGGTAAAGCACCCGCGCAGTTTCAGACTGCAACAAGAAGTCTTCGTCTAAAAAGCTCTTTTTGTTAATGCCATTTATTATAGAATTTGTAGTATTTAACATAATCTCTATTATTAGATTTGATGATTAATGACAATTAGGTGTTAATTAGAAGATATCAGGCTGTATTTTTCAATCGATTTAAGAATACCATGATGGGTCAATTCGAACATTAAATCAGCAATTTTGGGCGCAAAAATGGGTATTTCTATAAGTGTTTTATCGAAAACAGCTATATTGGACAATACTTCTACCACAAAATCGCAAAGGCTTGATAAGTCCAATTCATCTGTTTTTAACCAGACTTTATATAAAAAAGCAGCATTGTCGTCTTGAATCGGATAAAAATCCCCCCCCTCAGTAATTTGTCCAAAAAACTGCCCATTTTCTTCTTTTACAGGTCTTGCAAACAGCAAATAAGCCGCAAAACCTAAACACATGCGTTCAGGCAATTTACCAAATTTTTTTAAATATCGTTCAAACGTTGCGCCATTACGCATATTCATTTTTGCGGAGCATTGCACCGTGATACTCAATAGTTTATGCTCAATAAATGGATTTTTGAAACGATCTAAAACAGCATTAGCAAAATTGGTCGCATCAAAGTCAAGGGTCGGTAATATTTCTGTTAATATCGTTTGTTCAACAAAATCACTCATAACGTCATCTTTCATCATCTCAACCACCGTCCGTAAACCATAGAGATAAGCTAACTGCACTGAAATCGTATGCCCCCCATTCAATAAACGCAATTTTTGCTCACGAAACAGCGAAATATCTGGCGTAATCACCATGCGACTATCTGTTTGAACAAAGCTCAAAGTTTTTTTGACATCATCGTTGCCCTCAATCGCCCACAGCAAAAACGGCTCTGAATTAATCATCAAATTGTCGGTATAGCCCAATGTTTTTTCCAATGCCTCTTTTTCCGCTTTTGGCGTTGAGCCAGGTACGATGCGGTCAACTAAAGAATTACAAAAATGACATTGTGTTTTTAACCATTTTGAAAAGCCATTTTCGAGTCCCATGCGTTCAACATGTTGCTCAACCATACCCCTCAGTATATTGCCGTTATTGACCAATAATTCAGTTGGCACAACGACCATTCCACCACCTTTTCCGCCTACGGTTTCATATCTTTTGTATAAAAAAGCCGTCAATTTTGCAGGAAAAGACTTCGGGGGCATCGCAAAAATGTCTTCTTCGACATACACCACGCCCGCTTCCGTTGTGTTTGAAATGATAATTTCCAAAGCAGGATTTTCAGCGCAATCCAAAATTGTCGCCCATTCGTCCGTCGCATTCACAACACGGCTAATCGCTGTCAAAACGGTAGATTGATTGACGGTTTCGCCGCCCATAACACCCTTTTCAGTGAGGGTATAAATGCCGTCTTGTTTGTCAAAATCCGATGAGTCGGAACACGTTGTTTTTACAACAACAATGCGACCATTAAACACGCCCTGTTTGTTTGCTTTGTCTATCAAATAGTCAGGCAGACCCCTCAGTAAAACGCCCGTTCCGAACTGCAAAACACGCTCTGGTAAGTCGAACTGTGCTGCGTCAATATTTAAATTTTCAACAGCGTATTTTTTATTTAAAAGATTCATTATCAACTATTTATGTTACTTTTCAAAAGTTTAAAATTTTTGGAACGTTATGAGTATTAACTTATCTCAATGTCGTATTTTTTTAAAAGACCGACAACCCCATTTACTGAAAATTTCGCTTTCTTAATACGATTTTTATCGAGGTCAAAGGCATAATTATAAGCTGTCTGAAAATCAACTTTTTCTAAATTGGTGTTGCCAAAAGTGGCTTTAAACAAATCACAAGTATTAAAAACGGCATTTGTTAAATCCGCTTCTGAAAAATCAACTTCATGAAGGCTGCAATCTTTAAATACCGTTTTTTTAAGATTTAATTGATAAAAAGACGATAAATTCAAGATACAAGTGTCAAATGAAACGGCTAACATAAATGGATTACAATGTTCAAAATACAAACCTAACATTTTACATCCGACAAAATGAACGTTCTTAAAAGCCGTTTGAGCTATTTTAGCCATACTCAAATTGCAATTTTTAAAAGTACAATCCGCAAAATGGAGATTCAATAAATCTGTATGTGAAAAAAGACAATTTTTGAAAGTACAGTTTTCATATTCGCCTTGTTCTAAAGCTGTCTCTGAAAAGTCAATCCCATCAAAAATTTTATCTTCAAAATAGATTTTACTCATAATCAATGTTTTATAGTCGTCGAAAACACGTTTAGGAAACTTTTAAAAGTTTCCTAAACGTTGTGTTCTGCACATTATCGCAAATCTTTTATCGCCACAACATCCATATCCGTATAGTTGAAATTTTCACCTGCCATACCCCAGATAAAGCCATAATTCGTTGTACCAGTACCTGAGTGAATAGACCACGGCGGCGAAATGACAGCTTGATGATTTGCCATAAATATGTGCCGCGTCTCTTGCGGTTGACCCATAAAATGTACAACCGCTTGGTCACTTGGTACATCAAAATAAAAATAAGCCTCCATACGACGGTCGTGTACATGCGACGGCATGGTGTTCCAAACGCTACCTGTGTGCAGTTTCGTCAAACCCATAACCAATTGGCAACTTTTGATGCCATCAGCATGGATATATTTGTAAACTGTACGATGATTTGCCGTTTCCGCGCTACCAATAGTCATCGGTGAAGCATCTTCTTTTGCCAAATAGCTGCTAGGATATTCATGGTGCGCAGGTGCAGAAAGAATATAAAATTGAGCCGACGTTGAGCCATCTTTACTCGAAAAAGCAACGTTTTTCGTCCCTTTTCCAAGGTAAACACAATCCAATTTACTTAAATTATAGGTTTTACCATCTGCCGTGACTGCGCCATCACCCCCTACATTGATGATGCCCATTTCACGACGTTCGAGGAAATAATCAGCTTTCAGTTGTTCAAAATTGCCCAAAATCAACCCACCAGCAGTCGGCATGGCACCGCCAATAATCATGCGGTCATAATGCGAATAAACGAAGTTCATTTCCCCTGCGACGATGCAGTTATCGACTAAAAAATTCTCTCTTAATAGCCCCGTTGTCATTGTTTTTACTTCATTGGGGCTACTTTCATATCTTGTTTGCATATCGTAATTATTTGATCATTAATCTTTTAATAAAATCACATCCACGGTTAGGAAACTTTAAAAGTTTCCTAACCGTGATTCTAATTCCTAATTTAACGTCCCATCCAGCCACCATCAACTGTCAGAATAGTACCATGCACATAATCCGAAGCTTTTGACGCTAAAAAGATGGTTGGACCTTTAAAATCTGCCGTTTCGCCCCACCGTCCTGCGGGAATACGCGATAAAATGGATGCGCTGCGTTCCGCATCTTTTTGTAAAGCCGCAGTATTGTCTGTAGCGATATAACCGGGCGCAATGGCGTTGACATTCACACCTTTAGAAGCCCATTCGTTCGCCAAAGCCTTCGTCAAACTACCGATAGCCCCTTTTGATGCCGCATAACCGGGAACGGTAATACCACCTTGAAAAGTGAGCAATGAAGCCGTAAAAATGATTTTTCCTGACCCACGAGCAACCATTTCTTTACCAATTTCACGCGACAAAACGAATTGTGAATTCAAATTGACTTCAATGACAGCATCCCAATACTCATCAGGGTGTTCTGCCGCCGGTTTCCGCATGATAGTACCTGCATTATTGACCAAAATATCAATAACAGGATGGTCTTTTTTCACTTGTTCAATAAAGGTATAAAGGCTTTCGCGGTTGCCAAAATCGGCTTGATAAGCTTTAAATTTTCGACCCCTCAGTAAAACAGCCTTTTCAATGTCGCTGCCTTCTAATTCTAAACTTGCCGAAACGCCAATAATATCTGCGCCCGCTTCTGCCAAAGCCTCTGCCATCGCCATACCAATGCCGCGTTTGCAGCCTGAGACGAGGGCAATTTTGCCTGTTAAATCAAATAAATTCATTTTTCATTTTTTATAAAATTGATTCACAATTTTTATTTACTTGGCAATCAGTGTTTTAACGACTTAAGGTATCTTAACCGCTTGTCGCGCCAGTAGTTTCCATTGACCGCCTTGTTTTTGCCATATCGTGAGTACAGATAACTTTGTCGTTCCAGGCGTTCCTGCGTTATTAGTTTCAGCAAAAAGGTTGTGCCGTACAATCGCTGTTTTACGAACCACTTTGACGGTTTGCTCGGTCAAGTCAATTTTAACAAAATCCGACTTTCCGCTGGCTATTGCCTCAACAAATTTGGCTTTGTCTTCGAGTAAACCGCTTGAATGACCATAACTCAACGCTTCCGCAGTGATATTCGACAGAGCGGCTCTATCTCCGCTGATCATGGCAAGGCGTAAGTTTTCGACAGCAGCAGCGACAGCTTTTTCAGCTTTAGATTGTGCGGAAAGGGATGCGTTAAAAAACGCAAAAACGATGAGTATAGAGAGTATTTTTTTCATTTTGTTTAATATTTTGTTGACGACTCTTCAAGCACAAATGTAATTTAACCAAAAGAAGTATTCGGATAATTCAACGAAAACGTTTCCGAAAACTGCATAAAAATTTTGTAAAAACTCAAAATTTCCATATTTTAGCAGGGTCAATAAAAGAAAAATGAGTGATATATTGCATACCACTCATTTTTACTTTTCCCTTTTTTAATGAAAAAAATGGTTTAGATATAATCATTAATGATATTCTCCAACCATTCTTGTTTGCCGCTTCGTTGTGTCGGTTCGCCATTGATAAGGGCTAATTTGCGCAAATCTTGAAGCGTCAAAGTACCTTTTTCAAACGCTTCACCTGAACCCGCATCATAAGACGCATAACGGTCAGCACGTATTTTTTTGTAAGGCGACTTGGTCAAAACAGCATCAGCGACCACAAGCGAACGCGCAAATGCATCCATACCACCTATATGCGCTAAGAAAATATCCTCTAAATCCGTTGAATTTCGACGTGTTTTCGCATCAAAGTTGATACCGCCCGTTTTGAGGCCACCTGCTTCCAAAATGACGAGCATAGACTCCGTTAATTCACCAATATTAATTGGGAATTGGTCTGTATCCCAACCATTTTGGTAGTCGCCACGGTTCGCATCCATCGAACCCAGCATGTTATTATCAACTGCCACTTGCAACTCGTGTTGGAAGGTATGCCCTGCCAAAGTCGCATGATTGACCTCCAAATTGAGTTGAAAATCAGCATCTA
>JAYTUR010000277.1:0-8531 GCA_043744475.1 Saprospiraceae bacterium
GATATATTTTTAAAAAACAGAAATGGTGAGAAGTTTTTATTTCTTAAATAGATAGGTAAGTCAAATTTTTCATACTGTTTGATTGATTATAGATGATATAATTGAAATAGTCTAAAGTTAGGTTTCTATAAAAAAACACGGCTAAAACAATAATCAAAATAACATTGTTCAAGCGTAAACGTCATGACTAGACGTTTCGCTGTTTTTTTCGACAAATAAACTAAAATTATGGATTTCGCTCTTAATTCTTTCGACAAAGGGGTGTAGTGCCTGTTCAAACTGAGGGATCTGCAAGATTTGACAACGCATATTTTTGTGGTATTACTTTTTGATAAAACCCTTCATGGCAATGCCATACCACTCCTCATTTCAATTCATCTAAGAAACGAACTAAATCAATGGCATCTTGCTCGTTTAATGGGTTTGAAATGTCATTTTCTCTACAAAAAGCATTAATAGCCTCTCTGTTTTTTTCAACTAAGGCATAGTCTAATTTATATAAATCGTTTCTTTTCAGTTGTACTTTTTTGAGCTGTTTTTTCTCATTTATGGTATAATAAGCCGTTGAAGATTCGTATGAATCGTACATTCTACCGACTACGGCAACGCCTTTGTCCACGCCATTGGCAGGGATAAATTCTTTGTTAACGAATTTACACAAAGCAAAGCGATTGCCTTTAAAAAGTACTTGCATGAATCGTTGATTGTTCTTTTTATCATCAGGAATTAGCAATTTTCTGAAATTTAGGGTCTTATCACCCATACTTAAATCCAAACCCGTGATACGAGCATCCGTTAAAATCATGGGTTCTCCTTTAGTTGTTTGAATCCAAATTTCATGTTCAGAAACATCTAATTTGTATTTATTTTGATTTTCTGAAAAAAAAGAATCAGAAACTATGACAGCCCCTTTTTGCCATTCATCAAAGACGAAAGGCGTGCCACGCAATTCTATATTCTCTCTTTTTTTTGTCATCATTGGTTGATTACCTCTTAACACACTGCTCCAATCATTGGCAGATAATCTACTCAAATTTACACTATTTTGAGCGTTTAACGTAGCAGAAATGCATAAAAACGTTAAAAACAAGATGAATGTCCTCATATTTTAAATTTTAAAAAAGCCAAGCAGTTTATAAAAACTACTTGGCTTTCGGATTTAGCATATCAATAAAACTTTAAGGGTTTTAATCAATAACTTTATAGATTAAGAATACCTCGCAGTAATTTTATCATTTGTGCGACATTATTTATCCCAGAAAACGCGCTCGACCATATTGACCTTTTGCTTAGGTGCATTAGGATTCAAATCAATTTCAGATTGTGGATAAAAGAATGAACGTGGCACGTCAGAGCTACTGGTTAAGACGGCGTTAGAAACTTTCACAATTTGAGAAGGAAAGCCCGTTCTACGCCAATCTGTCCAAGGTTCGTTGATGACACCAAAGTTAGCAATGTATTTCTCCTCGATAATCATCTTAACTTTATTAGATTCTGTACCGGTTAAAAGACCTTGAGCAGCGATGTATGTCTCTGCTGCTGCTGATGCGACACCCGCTGCACTCATTGACATGCGAATGCCCTGTCGGAACAAAGAATCCGCAGAAGCACCACCGACATTAGCATTACTCAAAACCGCCGCTTCAGCACGGATGAAGAAAGATTCAGCTGCTGTCAACAAGCGAATAGGTGCTGTACCATTATAAACATAAGCGTTGAAAGCGATAGAACCATTTGATGCGGCAGTTGCTGCATTGGTTGTATCACCGCGCAAGTAGATATGTGTACGAGAATAAGACTGCGAAGAAGCATCACCACTTTTTGCACCCTTATATTGACCACTGCGGAAAGGGAAATCTGTGAAATAACGTGGGCGACGTGGGTCAACCTTTGTATTCATAATATCGACCATTGTTGCATTAGCAAACAAGTAATTTGAACGTGAAATCTCAAATTGCTCGATTGGGTTCTTAGCATTAGCCGCATTGACAAAAGCCATTTGGAAATTATCCGCGACCGTATTGATGACAGGACTTGCAGCTGCAATTGCAGCGATTTCAGAAGCTGCTTTTGCTTTATCAACTTTGGTGGTGTGCAACCACAAACGCATTTTCAAGGTATTAGCAGCAGCAATCCATTTTGCTTTTGATGCCGCCCAAGAACCCGGGTAAATGGTTGAATTGGTGCCAGGACTTTTTGCAGAAACAGCATTCATATCAGCAACAGCTTCCGTCAACATAGCTATTAAAGCAGGATAAATAACAGAAGCATCATCAAATTTAGGCTGTGAATTTGCTGTAAATTTCAAGGCTTCAGTAAAAGGTGCTGAACCCCAAGTATCAGCAATATTCGCAAACATGTAGGCTTTCATCACTTTAGCCACACCTGCATAGTTAGGACTACTTTGCTCTGCTGCTTTTTGAATAACGAGTTCAAGGTCGCTTAAAGTAGTCGCATACATTGAACCCCATACATTATTAAGGTCGGAACCTGTAATGAGGTACTTCTCATAGTCTTGCGTTTGTACAGTCGCACCCGCAGTTTGACCTG
Source organism: Saprospiraceae bacterium (assembly GCA_043744475.1). Classification (GTDB taxonomy): domain Bacteria; phylum Bacteroidota; class Bacteroidia; order Chitinophagales; family Saprospiraceae; genus JAAFJT01. The sequence goes on from JAYTUR010000277.1 coordinate 2,551, forward strand.
ACCATTGTTGTGCTATCAAAGCCCCATAGCGGTTCATATCGCTACCACCCCAAAAGCCTAAATTGACAGTACATGACGTCAATATTTGTTCGATAGGCGCATCAAGTACTGCGTTAGGGTCTTTATTGATGTCCAAATAGTCTTTACAAGATACTGTTGGCAACAAAAAAACAGCAAGGACTAAGCTATATTTAAAATATTTTTTAAAATCCATTTTACTTATTTTTTATAGAATGAATGACTTATTTAATGATTAATGTTAAAGTATGAATTTAGCACCGTTATACTGAGGGGTCTCTTATCCCCGCCGCCGTTCATACTTATTTATTAAAATGTTACAGATAAATTAATACCGATAGAACGGGTTTGTGGTAAAGCATTGAATTCCAAACCTTGAGCATTGCTAACACCTAAAGCGTTTTGTTCTGGGTCAAGGTGTGGATAACCTGGCGTATGCAAGAGTAAATTACGTCCAAATACGCCAACAGTTGCTTTGCCAAATGGTGAATTAGACAAAATATTCTTTGGAAAAGTGTAATTCAAAGCCGCTTCACGAATACGGAACCATGAAGTATTGAAAATAAAACCTTTTGCCGCTATGAATTTACCAGAGTTACCCCAATATTGTTCAGCCGTAATAGCGACATCGTTGGGTGTACCATCTGCTTTTACACCTTCAAATACATAGGGTTTAGCAGGAGTGCCGTCCGTATTTAAACGTTCTTTTTCTGCTGTTTCAATGCCTACACCATTGCGTTGTATGTCGGCAAGGTTACGCGAATATTGGTCACCGCCTTCTTTAATATCGAGTAAAACGTTTAATGAGAAACCTTTGTAAGAGAACTCATTGTTTATACCCAAAATGAATTTAGGATTAGGATTACCAATTTTTTGAACACCTGCCGTTGCTGAAGGCAAACCATTGGTGCCGATGACAATTTTACCATCTTTATTATATGGCAAAGAAGGATCGAACTTACCATCTGTTGTATTCGTACGATTGTAGTCAGAACCATAAATTTGACCAAACTGATCACCAACGACCAAACGGATATTAGGTGTCGTAAAACCACCTAAGAAGATATTAGCAACACCCGGTGCTAATTCGTCAACTACAGACTGGAATTGTGTGTAGTTAATAGTTGTTCTCCATCCGAAATCTTTTCCTTTGAATGGATCAATAGTCAATAAACCTTCATAACCTTTTGTACTTAAAACACCCGCATTCTTAATGATACTGGAAATACCCGCAGCTGCTGAATTAGGCACAGAAAGGATGATATCTGTAGATTTCTGCTTGTAAGCACTGGCTTCAAGTGAAATTTTGCCACCCCAAAGTGATAAATCAACGCCGATTTCGGAAGAGCGTGTGAATTCTGGTTTCAAATCTGGATTGCCTGCACCATTTTGCAGTGTAAAACCAGCTAAACCATTGAAAGGAAATGCGATATTTGGTCCAAAACCATCAGCTGCTGATGCACCTGAATAATAGCTGTCTGTTGCATAGCGGAATTCTGGTTTCGCACTACCAACCAAACCTGTATTCACCCGAACAGAGAAATCGCTCAAAACAGGAGAATTAACATTCAGTATTTTTAAAATATTCGCTTTGGCAGCAGCAGAGTAGTAAGTATAGCTGTTGTTTGCCTGAGGCAAAATTGAGTTTTGGTCATTTCTAACAGCCAAATCAATAGAACCCCAATTTTTATAAGCAGCTGTAAAGTTTGCAAAATTACCAATTAGACGATATTTCCACTGATTGAAAGAAGGAAAATACTGCGTTGTATTCGCATTCAAGTTTCTGAAATTCCTTACAGTAAGACCATAACCTGTTACTTGTGAATTTGTATTAAATTGGTCAAGAACCTCGTTACCCAATACAAATGTCAAATCATAGTCACCAAATTTCTTTTGCGCAGTTAATAAAGCAGTTGTATTGATAATATTGGTAACATTTCGTATTTCGCGAATCGCGCCAATACCTCCTGCACTTGTTCCAGCACCACCCGTTGAGCCAATTTGGTCATAAAGACTCGCTGTATAAGTGAAATTATCTGCACCTGCCTTTACGCTTGCTGATAGCCAATCATTGAATTGATAACGTAAGCTGAAGTTACCAAATACACGGCTCGTTCTGTCGTCGTACAAGTTATTCGCAATTGTCCAGTATGGGTTATCTTGAGCACCACTACCCCAATCCAAATTATTTCCTGTAACTGGATGAGCGTAAGGGCGACCCGTCAAATCCCAGCTACGTGGCACGAACCAAGTACGAAAAAGTGGGTTTGCCAACTGATTACCTTGTGGTGAACGAACTGAAGAGTTAATAGAGTAATTGACTGAAATTGATGCTGATAGTTTTTTTGTAATTTCACTATTGGCATTAAATCCAAGGTTGTAACGCTTCAATCTATTGGCATCCAAAATCCATTGATCATCCAAATAGCCCAATGACAAACGGTAGCCAAACTTGTCTTTTCCACCTTGAAAACTCAAGTTATGTTGCATATTTGGCCCTTTACGGAACAAATCTTTCACGTTATTGGGAAAAGCTTGAAGGGTCATTGATGTATCAGCAGCACCGTTCAAACCACGATAAACCGTTGGCAACAATACACTTCTACCATCAATTTTAGGTCCCCAAGACGACAAACCGTTCGGATTGTAAACGCCTGTATTGCCCGCACCATAAATGTTTTGGTACTCAGGTAAACGATTGATTTCTTGATTTGCATAGTTAAAATTATAAGTGATGGACTGCTTTTCTTTTGACTTACCGCTTTTGGTTGTTATCAAAACAACACCATTCGCTGCGCGTGAGCCATAAAGCGATGTAGCGGCAGCACCTTTCAAAACACTGACACTTTCAATGTCATCCTGATTGAAGTCAATCGCACGGCTTGAGTTTGTAACACCATTCTGTAGAGCAGAACCACCACCAGAGTTGTCAACAGAAACACCGTCAACGACAAAAAGAGGTTGATTTGAACCCGTAAACGACGTAAAACCACGAATAATGATACTTGAACTTGAGAATGAGCCACCCGCACCTGATACCCGAAGACCTGCAACCTTTGCTGTTAAAGCATTCGTGATGTTTGTCGTGTGCGCCATCGTCAAGTCTTCACTTGTCACTTGCGACACGCCATAACCCAAGTTACTTTTGTCTTTTTTGATACCAAAAGCCGTAACAATGGCTTCTTCAAGCACTTTACCTTCGGCAAGCGTTATATTAATAACATTTGAAGTGCCAATGGCAATTTCTTGCGACGTAAATCCGGTGTAACTGATGACTAAAATTTTAGCATCGCTGGGTACACTGACAATGAACTTGCCATCAATATCTGTGATAGATCCTTGTGTCGTTCCTTTGACAACGACACTCGCCCCCACAAGGGCTTCACCATTGTCACTTGACACCATACCAGAGAGCGTTCGTTGTGCGAAAATAGAGCACACAGGTAGCACTAAAAGGCTCCAAAATAGGAGAGCTTTTTTCATGATTGATTGATTTTAAATGAAGAAATAGAATTTAAAAATATTGTAAATAATTAAAAATAAAATACTTAGAGGAATGAGGATCTCTTTTTAATAATTATTTGATCCTAGAAGAGGAAGTCATTTGGTGAAGCGAAAAAGTAAATATGATACTTACTTTAATTCATCACCTTGCTCGTAGTCCAGATACTGAAAAATTAAGTTCAACATCTCATCTTTGGTGCCCCATCCATAAGTCACATCTCGAGGTGGGTCATGAGGATTTCGACCATTTTGTCGCGTGTTATCATACTCTGCCTCTGCGTAAATGACTGACCCTTTTGGCACTTTGATAAGTTTATCAAACTGATAAGTCATTTGCCAATTAAAATCCCAATTGTTTATCTGTATTAAATTTATTAAATCGCCTTCTGGTGTAATGGCGAAAGACTTAAAATTCTTGCCTAATAAGTGCATGTGTGGCGTAATAGAAACCAACGAAATATCGTAAGGAATAATAGGACTGCGTTGATAAAATTTTATAATTGTGTCTTTATTTATGATAAAAGGTTCGTTGACAATAGCGTTTTCCTCAAGAATGAACGTCTTGACTAACCGCTTCGCTGTTTTCTTCGACAAATAAATTAAAATTTTGGATTGTTCGGTCAATTCTTTCGACGAAGGGGAAAAGTGCATGTTCAAAATGAGGTCACTTCCTTTGGGTAAACGCTTCGCCGTTCCCTCGGGATAAAAGATTGCTGTGTTCCCCGGTATCCAACCATGCCAAAAATTGTCGTTCATTTTTACGCCTGAACGCTGAAATTCAGAATCATCGCCTACTTCAATGCCATTATCAGGGCGTAAAAGATGTGTGGTGTCTATCATAAAACGGCAATGATGTGCCAATTGCCTGTTTTCAGGAAAAAAATCTATACCCGACACATATAAATCTTCTGTTGTGTTGGTCGGAACAACGAAAACCACAAAGTGTTCGCGGTTATCACCTTTTATAATATAAGGTTTTGTAAGGGTCAATACCAAATCTGGTTCACGCCAAGTCGTGTCTAAGTGTTTTACAACAACTTGCCCTTTATCTTTCGCCTTTTGCTCTTTTCCCTTTACTTTTCCTTGTTCGACCCATTTTCCGATTTTATCAATTTCTTCTTGCGTCAGTTTTTTAACATTTTTGAAGGTAGATACTGAGGGGTCTGATGGATTAGGTGGCATATATTTCTGTGCCGTTACCTTTTTAATGAAACCTGCTCTGCGGTCAACGTCTTCATATGTCATCAAAGGGAATGGCGCAATTTGCCCTTGCCGATGACAGGCAATGCAGTTTTTTTGGATAATGGGTTCAATATCATCGTAGTAAGTCAGCGCTTTTTGGGCATTTATACTGAGGGGGGTAAAAAATAGGTATAAAATAAAAAAAACACTATTAGTAGGTTTTTTATCAATATTCAATGAGGCAGCCGACTGCTTTTGTGTTGGATATAGTAATTTTATCATTATTAAGATATTGTGTGATAGCATTTTGCAAATAATGTTCTGTGGCTTGAGGGCGATAACGTCCAAGTGCGTAAAACCAATTGTCTATGGCACCCCGATATAACAATTGATGGTTTTTAGAATAAAAAAAGGCTTCTGGTGTGGTGGTTGCTTTTAGCTTTTTGATGAGATGGTTGTTGGTGTCTTGCAGTAAGGTTATGTTATGATTAGACGGATTTGACGGATTGTCATCCATATTGAAATCAAGAGCGAATGTTTTTATAGCTTCTCTTGTTTCCCATTTTGAAAAAACTAAGATGAATTTTATATCAGAAATTGAATCTGCCATACCCCTCAGTATAGGTATGTATCTTTGGCAAATCGGGCAGTCTGTTCCAAAAAAAATAAGAACAAAAGGTTTATTGTCAATGACTTGTGTAAGTATTATTTTTTCATTTGAGATATTTTGAAGCCTATTGTTTTTCAAAAAAAAAGACATTTGTGGCGTGCAGCCACCCAACATAAAAGTGAATAGTAAGGATAAGAAAGGCATTTTCATGGCATAAAAATACATATTGGAATCTAAAAATAAAATAAAAAAGTAAAGGCTGCTGCCCACATAGGGACAACAGCCTTTCTTTATGCATCTAACAGTAATTTTTATTTAACTGCAAGTGTCAAAACGCAGTTTGCGTAACCTGGGTTTTCGCCACAAATACCTGGTGACCATTGGAAGAACTTACGACCATCAGCCGTTGTTAACTCCCAACGAATGGCGACTTGGTCGGCTTTAATCAATGGTTTTGCCGCGGTTCTACCATTTTGAGCAAATACACTGACTGCACCATTACCATAGTTGAAAGTATTGTCTTTGTACAAAGCATATACTTGCGCTTGTGTAAGGGCTTGGTTGAAATAAACTCGGTTTGCAGGAACGGCACTACCTTCAACGACTTTCCATAGTTTATCACCATGTTTAGCTATACGGCTGTTGCCTTCTTTGTCTGTATAGCTTT
>JAYTUR010000278.1:0-2210 GCA_043744475.1 Saprospiraceae bacterium
TTAAAGTTTCCTAAACTTTTGCTGTTCATTTTTATGGTTCTTATTTTTCAAAATTGCCTCCAACCGACAGAAGGCTGTCTTGATGTGAATGCTACAAATTTTGATGTGACTGCCGCTAAAAACTGTGATAAAAGCTGTACTTGCACTTACCCTTCTTTAATTATTGCAACAAATTATGCGAGTGGAACAAGTAGTTTTAATTTCAATGCGACATACAAAAATGATGTAGGCGATTCATTCCGCATTGTTTCCACTCAAATGTATCTGTCCGATTTTCAATTAGTTAATGATAAAAATGTCACTATTAGAACAATTGACAGCGTCTCCTTGACGCGTGCAACGGATACGATTAAGGTACTGAACAACTATGCCTTAGTCGGTAAAAATATCGGTTTTGATTTTACAATTGGGACTTTCAACAGTACTGACAAATTTACAAAAATCAAATTTCGAGTAGGCTTAGACAATGTTGCAGCAAAGACGATTCCTTCAAAAATGCCTTCGACACACCCCCTCAGTACAAAAACGGATACGATGTATATCGAGAGTCAAAATCAGTATATTTTCAATAAATTTGTCATTGCCAAAGGCGTAAATTTTAAAGATACTTTACGTATCAATATCACAACACCCAAAGATTTGGAATTTGTCAAAGCCTTGTCATTTCCATTGGGATTCAATGCCAATATTCCATTGGCAATCAATTACTTGCAGTTTTTCAAAGGTGTTAATTTTTCAGAAGACGTAAACCTAATCAAGCAAAAAATCGTTAATAACACAAGTAGTGCTTTTTCGATTCAATAAACTTTAAAGCCTTTTTAATATGAAAAAATTGCTCCTCTTTTTGTTGCCTTTAGTTTTTCTATCTTCAAGATGTAAAGAAGATACATTGCCCGAAGCACAAGGTGCAATGTCTATCAATATCAAACCTAATTACAATAGTAAACCATTCGTAATCAATAAGATATACAATATTGATGGTAAAAATGTCCGGTTCACACGCATGAGTTTTTTGCTGACTGAAACCTGTCCAAAAATAGCTTCTACGTCGGGTTCATGCGGCACTAATGCCTACTTGATTGACCTGACTACACTCGATGACTCAACCAAATCTGCCAAAGGTTTCACGCAGACGCTTACCAAATTAACAGAAGGCAACATGACGGGTTTGCAACTAAGTCTCGGCGTTGCACCAACCCTCAATGCGTCACAACCCAAGGACTTTGCTTCATCAAATCCGCTATCAGACGGTGGCTTGTATTGGGCAGATTGGAAAAGCTATATTTTTACTAAAATTGAAGGCTTAATGGATAAAGATGGCAATGGCACGTTTGAAACTGGCATCACTTTACACACCGGCGGCGATGATAGTTTTCGGCAAATATGGTTTCCTCAAACTTTTATGGTTGATACAAAAGGCTCAGCGACCCTCAATTTCGACCTCAATGTCAATACTTTACTGAGGGGTATTGATTTATCAACTGTCAATTCAACACACCAAACAGGTGATAAACCGACGATGTTAAAAATTATGGATAATTTGAAAGATGGTATTACGTTGAAATAGTTATCGAACCTAAAGTCGTCAAAATTTTATACTTCGACGACCTTTAAAGTATTGTTTAGCAATTAATTATGCAATGAAAAAAATAATGTTGGTGTTGTTTATAATGAATTTAATCGTTTCTTGCCGTCCAGATAAGACACCGGGCTTGAGCGATATTCCATACAATCCGACAACATACAACTTGAAAATACCTACCCAATTCCCTCAAATGGATATTCCCGCTGACAATCCGACGACTACTGAGGGGGTCGAGTTGGGGCGTTTTTTGTTTTATGATAAATTGCTTTCTGCCAATAACACGATGTCTTGCGCAAGTTGTCATTTGCCTGCTATAAATTTTACGGATGGTAAAACAGTCAGCACAGGTATTGATAATATTGCTGGACGAAGAAGTTCTATGTCTTTGGAAAATGTGGGTTTTGTCAATAAAGGTTTGTTTTGGGATGGACGGGTGAAAACTTTGGAAGAGCAAGCCCTTTTACCCGTCGAAGACCCTATCGAACTGCACAACAAATGGACACAAGTGGTTGAAAAACTAAAAGTCCATACCGACTACCCTACCCGATTCCGCAAAGCGTTTGGCATCACTGACCCTTCTCAAATTACAAAAGAATTGGCTGCCAAGGCGATGGCTCAATTTGAA
>JAYTUR010000279.1:0-2210 GCA_043744475.1 Saprospiraceae bacterium
TGCCCATGATTCTATGATTTATCTTTTATTATGTCAAAGAACTAAAACTACAAATCTTTTTGTCGTTTGTGCTACCTAACTTTATGTCGTACAACATACTTTTAAAGTTTCCTAAACGTATTGCTGAGCCCAAAAAATCACAAATCTGTATTCACTTTTTGTTTTTCTAAATGAGACTCGTAGGCAGATAAAACATGCGCAGCTATTTCTAAACTATCGAAATGGTCAACGGCAAACCGTTGGGCTTGTTCGCCAATACCCCTCAGTAAATCAGGGCGTTTGCGGCAAAATTCTATTTTTTCAATGAAATCATAATCAGAATTGGCAATTAATACCTCTGCACCGTCTTGTGCAGGAATGCCTTCTAAACCCATAGAAGTGGTGAGTACAACTCGCCCTAACATCATGGCTTCCAATATCTTAACGCGAATGCCTGAACCACTAAACAAAGGAACAATGGCAACGGAATGTTGATTCATAAACTCTTGAGCATCAGGCACTTCGCCATGAAAAATAACATTATCAGCTTTAAGATTTTTCAACCAATTCGGTGCGTTTCGACCCGCAATATGCAGTTGAAACTGCGGTTTTTTAGGGTTTTGATTGATTGAAATTTGAGACCAAACTTTGTCCAAAAACCAGCGCAAACCTTCTTGATTGGGCATCCAATCGAGTGCGCCAATAAAACCAAGCGTAATTGGGCGTTTAAAACTCTGAACATTGGGCGCATAGTCACGACTGTGCAAACCCACAGGCGTGACGACGGAAGTGCCACGATAACCCAATAATCGAAAAATGCGTTGGTCTCTTTCCGTAATAGGCAATAGAATATCGCACTTTTGGGTGTTTTCAAGTTCAAAACGGCGGAGTTTTTTATTCAAAAAGTTGAGATACCAGCGTTTGGGTATAAAATTAGTCACTTCTGCCACACGTTTCCATATTTCATGTTCTACATTGTGCGACCGCAAAGCTATGACAGCGTTAGAGTTTTTGCGAATAATGTCTATGTATGGTGCTAAAAAAACGGTTTCGAGTTGCACAACATCGAATTGCTCCCCCCTCAGTATTTCGACCAATTTTTTGGCGAAATCGTCACTGATAAACCGCGTAACGTGATAGGATTCCTTTTCAAAAAGGTTTTTGAGTGCGCCTACTGCCGTAATGTGGTTATAAATAGGTACATCATAGACTATTTTATAAATTTTATTGAACGCATCGGGTAAGTCTTCGACATTGACAGGGTGTTTACTCGTGTTCATTGTCAGCAAAGTCACTTCTGCACCTAAGGTTGTCAGCGATTTGCTCAAAGTATTTATAGCAATGACTTCGCCGTCTTTTGGAGGGAAGGGGAATTTTTTGCAGAGTTGTAAAATCTTCATATACGTTGTTTCAAAGATACAAGTTTGGTTGAATTTGGTAACTAGCGCAATTGCAAAAATAGTTGTTGTGTCTGAAACAACGTTTTTTTTTAGAAAAGATTGATTCAAAATAAAAAAAAACAAAAAAAGTCGTCTTGATAAATTCAAGACGACTGATATAGGGCAAAAAGTATTGTTTTATCCAAAACCATCAAACGACTTTGTCTGCGCAGCTTGATGACGCAAACGCTTCAGGTTTGGCTTTGAAAGTAAAGCCCATGCCCAAAATATAGCCCATAGCTTCTTTTAAAGCGACATTTGACTGGAAATATGGGTCGGTATTGATGTCCGCATGAACTTCAAGCGCCACATCATATTTGTCCAACAAGGAACAAAGCGCATAAGCAACTTCCACAGATTTATTAACTTCGGTAATCATACGTTCACGCAAACTCATCACTTTTTTGCTCAAGTCGTGATGAATAAACATAAATCCGCCTTTGCGTTCCCGCAAAAAAACAATGACTGTCGCGAAGTGAATATCCTCGCCACGCACCTGTGAATCGGTGCCAATACATACTTTCAACCGATTACCCAACGCCGTTTCTTCGACGATTGTTCGCTCAACGGCTTCTTTTATGGGCAACTCGATGCGTTGTCCGTTGAGCCTACGCCATTCTTTTTCCATAAGTACAAGAATTTAATGAATTTATAAATCTGATTCAATGTTAATTTGTGCGTTTGACATAAATGTCAGATAAAATTTTTTAAAAATGGTGTTATCCAAAGTTAAGTTTTTGTAAATAACTTATTCGCCATTTTTAAATTTATTAGAGAACTGAATTTACAAAC
>JAYTUR010000280.1:0-8523 GCA_043744475.1 Saprospiraceae bacterium
CCGAATTGCGCTTTTTGAAAGCCCAAATCAACCCACATTTTTTGTTCAATACCTTGAATAATCTCTATTATTTGGCATTTACTCAGTCGCCAAACACGACGGAAGTGATTGCTAAATTGTCGCAAATGATGCGATATATGATGTATGATTCCAATCACCCGCGCGTACCCCTCAGTAAAGAGATAGAATATATGCAAAATTATATCAGTCTTGAAAAATTGCGTTTGAGTACTGATGTACCGATTTTGTTCGAGGTGCATGGTCATGTGGACGGTGCGATGATTACGCCTTTAATTTTTATCACTTTTTTGGAAAATGCTTTTAAACATGGTGTCAGCAATACGGTGCAAAACGCTTATGTGAAAGCCACTTTAGATATTAATGGAAAGACTTGTGTATATACTGTTGAAAATAGTAAAATTAAAGAAAACGATAAAACTGTAACTGAAAAATCAGGTATTGGTTTGCAGAATGTGAAAAGACGCTTAGATTTGAGTTATCCTGACAATTATGAACTAAATGTTCAAGATTTGTCCGACCGTTATGTAGTCGAGTTGAAAATGAATTTAATATGACATTGACTTGCATTATCGTCGAAGACGAGCCGTTGGCGCGCAATTTATTGACGCAATATGTCTTAAAAACGCCCTCATTGACTTTACATCAAGCGTTTGCCAATCCTTTGGAAGCGATGGCTTTTTTACGCAATACACCTACGGATATACTTTTTTTAGATATACAAATGCCTGAAATTACAGGGATTACGTTGCTTAAAATTCTTCAAAAAAAGCCAATCGTCATTTTGACAACAGCCTATTCAGAATACGCCATTGAAGGATATGAATTGGACGTGACCGATTATTTACTCAAACCCATTACGTTTGAACGTTTTTTGAAAGCCGTTGAAAAAGCGACCCAACGCATCATTTCAACCCAACCAAATCAGATTTTTGTTGAAAAAATACCACAAAAGACAGCTGATACTGAGGGGGGGGATATGAAAATTTTAGAAAATATTGAAGCAGAAAAAGGCGGAAATACCTCAGAAAATGTTGTTTTTCAGCCTTTTATATTTGTCAAAGACGGTACAAAATTGGTAAAAGTACGCCTTCACGATATTCTTTATATCGAGGGTCTTAAGGACTATGTAACGATTTACACCAAACAAAAAAAAATCGTTACTCTGCAGCGTTTGAAAGTTTTAGAAACACAATTGCCTGAAAATCAATTTGTTAGAATTCATAACTCCTATCTTATTTCCTTAGAAGCGATTGATGTCGTGCATAAAGAACGGGTGCAAATTGGCAATGCCTTTTTACCCATCAGCGACACCTATCGCAAGTCGTTTAAGTCGTTTATTGACCGCAACAATATTCGTTTAGAATGACATTAATTCAAATAAACTGCCCACTCTTCAATATCTTTAATTTTGACATCTATATGTTCTTGTAATGTCGTCGCCAACGACAAACCCACATAATCTGCATGAATTGGGAAGGACTTATGTTTTCTATCCACTAAAACAGCGACTTCTACCTTTTTTGGCAACACCTCAAGCAAAGGCTTTATGGCATAAAAAATCGTTCGACCTGTATTGGCTACATCGTCTATTACAATGACGACTTTGTCTTGAACTTGCTCAATAGGCATATCCAGCACAATTGGGTTTGTTGCAGGTGAAGCGGGATTCAATAACAAACGCGTCAATGTAATATTAGCTTCTGTACGCCCAACAAGCTCTTGCATTAGTAAGTCAGCCATTTCCAAACCGTTTCTGTTTATACCTGCCAAGATGATTTCTGGTTCATTGAGGTTGCGTTCCAGAATCTCAATCGTCAAACGGCGAATTTTTTGTCGGATTTGTTTCTCGTTTAATATTTTCATAAACATTACAGATTTAAACTGATACAGATGATTCAGGATTTGAATACATCAAAAATGAAGCTCAAAATTGACCATTTTTCATTTAAAAATTCAAAATCAGAAAAGAATGTTTCTAAATTTAAACCTTAGTAGTGAATATTCGCTAATTTCAATTTATTTTGTTTCACGAAAGTCCCAAATCGCTCATTATACTGAGGGGGGTAAATGAAAAGTGAATAACGAATAATAATAACGAAATGGCTCAAGCAATTTTTATATTAATTTCCATTGCCGCTTTTGGTAAAGCGTGGCAAAACTTCATGAAAGTTCGGCGCAATATCCTTTTTGGGCGCGACGAAAAAATTGGCGGTAATGTCATCGAACGTTGGCGCAATGTGTTTCTCATCGCTTTTGGGCAACGGAAAATGTTTAAATTGACCATAGCGGCGGTTCTGCATCTATTTATTTATGTTGCGTTTTTATTTACCCAAATTGAATTGATAGAGATATTAATAGATGGCACGTTTGGTGTGCATCGGTTTTTTTCGCCTTATTTGGGTGTTTTATACACCATTATCGTCAGTACAATCGAAATATTGACCCTTTTAGCTTTCATCGCAACGGTTGCCTTTTTGGCAAGACGCTTTATTCTTAAGGTGGATCGCTTCCAAAAATCGGAGATGAAAGGCTTTCCGACACTTGATGCAACCCTTATTTTAGTGTTTGAAATTGTCCTCATTTTTGCTATTTCTTGCATGAACGGTGCGGACTCTGTTTTGCAAACCAGAATACCAGAAGAATACCACCACGCAGGTCCTTTTGCGCTTTCAAGCTGGCTCGGACCCGCTATTTTGGGCAATTGGGATACGGATTTATTGGTCGGTTTAGAGCGTTTCGGTTGGTGGTTGCACTATTTTATGGTGCTTACTTTTTTGAATTATTTGCCATTTTCTAAGCATTTACATATCATTTTTGCATTTCCGAACACCTATTTTGCAAGTCTTAATTCGCGTGGAGAAATGGAAAACATGCCCATCATTATGAACGAAGTACGTACTTCAATGGGTATGGAAGCGATGCCTAATACGCCTGTGATGACTGAGGGGGAGATGCCGATTTTTGGCGCAAACGATGTTTTCAGTTTGAGTTGGAAAAATATTTTGGATGCTTACACCTGTACGGAATGTGGGCGTTGCACCGCACAATGTCCGGCTAATATAACGGGTAAGAAATTGTCACCACGTAAAATTATGATGGATGTCCGCGACCGTGCTGAAGAAATCGGAAAGCAGTTTGATGCAGGCAATATTCAATTGATTAACAAGGAGTTATGTCCAGATGATAAGGTTTTAACGGTTCAAAATTACGCCGATGGCAAGTCTCTTTTTGATTATATTTCAAAAGAAGAAATTCACGCTTGTACCACTTGCAACGCTTGTGTTGAGGCCTGTCCCGTCTTAATAAACCCACTTGATATTATTTTGCAACTCCGCAGACATGAAATTTTAGCCCTTTCAGATGGGCCTAAAGATTGGACTCCGATGTTTACAAGCCTTGAAAATACAGGCGCAGTTTGGCAAATGCCTGTTGAACGTGAGGCTTGGATTCATGATGTGAAATAGTCATTTGTCAATAACCGTCATTTGTCATTATTATAACAACTTACATTTACGAAATTTTAAAAATTTCGTAAATGTTGATAGTCAATGAGTTACGCCTACGTTTAGGAAACTTTAAAAGTTTCCTAAACGTATTTTTTAATGATCTATGACCAATGATTACTTATAACAACACCTCCAATTTCATACCGCGCGACCCTTTTATCAAAATGCAAGTATCTGAATCAAAATGTTGTTTGTCAAACCATTCTTTGGCTTCTTTATTGGTTTCAAAAACACCCCCCTCAGTAGGATTGGCTATTTTAGCAAAATTGTGACCAACCGTAATTAAAGTATTGAAATTTAAAGACTTAGCTAAGTCGTAAACTGCCTTGTGTTCTACGTCGCTCTCTTCGCCTAATTCAAACATATCACCTATAATAGCAATTTTTTTGTTTTGCGGCATCTGCGCCAGACTTTTCAAAGCTAATGACAAACTCGAAGGATTGGCATTGTAGGCATCTAGAATGACCGTTGCTTCGCCATGTTTGAGAATTTGTGAACGATTCATACTTGGTACATATTCGGTAATGGCTTTGCAAATTTTTCTACCGGGTACTTTGAAATATTTGCCAATGGCGATAGCCGTCATAACATTTGCAAAATTGTAATCTCCTACGATTTGGGTGTCCACTTCTAAAATACTGCCATTATGGTCTAAAAAACTGACCTTCAAAAGCGGTGCAGACCTATCCAAACACGCTTGATACTGAGGGGTCTCCATGGATAAGTCGTTGGTACGGTGATAAAAGATTTTATGCAAACCTTCTTTAGGCAGCCAATCGTCTAAAAAAGGTTCATCTTCATTGACAAAGACAGTACCTCGGTTTTTAGAAAGCCAGCGATAAATTTCCGAATTGCCGATTTTTACACCTTCAATACCGCCAAAACCTTCGAGGTGGTCTTTGCCCATATTGGTCACAACGCCATGAGTTGGTTCTAAAATAACGCATAAATCATGCGTTTCCCCTTGATGATTGGCTCCTATTTCGATGACGGCAGCTTCATGGTCTTCGGTCAATTGCAGTAAAGTCAGCGGCACACCAATGTGGTTATTAAAATTTCCTTTCGTAAAATGCGTATTGTATTGACTATTCATCACAGCGGCTACCAATTCTTTTGTCGTTGTTTTGCCATTTGACCCTGCTATCGCAATAATAGGAATGTCAAATTGGCGACGGTGATGTGTTGCTAAGTGTTGCAGTGTTTTCAATACATTTTCAACAAGAATCAAACGGTTATTTTGTTTAAAATCAGGATTGTCAATAATGGCGTAAGCAGCTCCAGCCTCCAGCGCTTTTTGAGCAAAGGCATTTCCATCGAATGTTTTGCCTTTTAAAGCAAAAAAAAGACACCCCTCAGTAATGTTGCGACTGTCGGTAGTGACAATAGGATGTGTTTTGAGAATTTTATAAATATCGTCTATATTCATTTTTTTGATTTGAAATTGAGGGATAAAATTAGACTAAGTTTTGAAATTATTACAAAAATGGGCATTAATCGTCAGTACCACTACCGAAACTGGTTGTTGACGTTTTTAAAATAATAAATTTCTACTTTTTTTTTAAAAAATACATAGAATTTAAAAATGTCACTTATCTTTGTGTCAGAAAGAATAAACATATATTCATAGAAGTTTTTCAAACATAATAGGCTCATGATTCACCATCATCTTTATTTTTGAAAATAATTTTTAAAATTTGTGACTTATCCTACCTTTGTTTGTCTAAATATAAGAATTAACAAAAAAATACAATTGCAACTGTTCCTCACAAGTCAAATTTATTTCCATAAATTTACGTCAAAATGACAATAGAATTGCAACCTTAATTAGAAATGTAACGTTTATAACGTAATAAAAAGATATTTTAAATTTCCCGATAGGGGATTTATATGTAGATTGTTTTCATTTGGTTTTTTGGGGTTATACAGGGTGTCACTCGGTCTTCGAGTTGCCGCCCTGTTTTTTTTTGCTCATACTTAATAAATAGAAGGATAAAAAACGCAACCTATATGATTTATATGGGTTGCGTTTTTTATTTTAACGGTCGCTTTAATAAATTCTTTCTTTGACCATGTAATTGTAATTTTAGGGCAAAAATAATTTATGAAATCTATTCTCATTAAAAACGGACAAGTCGTCAATAGAGGACAAATCAAGGTTCAAGACATTTTGATTCGCAACGGCTTCATTGAACGTATTGATAATCAAATAGATACGTATGTAGATATTGAAATTGATGCGACAAACAAATACGTCATTCCGGGTATTATTGATGACCAAGTTCATTTTCGTGAACCAGGTTTGACATATAAAGCAACTATCAAAACGGAAGCTCGTGCTGCTGTAGCAGGGGGTGTCACATCGTTTATGGAAATGCCGAACGTCAATCCCCCCTCAGTAACGCAGACACTTTTGCAAGAGAAATACGACATTGGTGCACAAAATTCGCTTGCCAACTACTCCTTTTTTATGGGCGCAACCAATGACAATTTGGAGGAGGTTTTGAAAACAAACCCTAAAAATGTGTGTGGTATCAAAGCTTTCATGGGTAGTTCGACTGGTAATATGCTCGTTGATAATCCCACGACACTGGAAAACTTGTTTTCTAAATGTTCCATGTTAATAGCCACCCATTGTGAGGACGAAGCAACAGTCCGTCGCAATACAGCAGAAATTAAACAAATGCTTACGGAAAGAGGCATGGAGGCTACGGCAGCCTTTCATCCCATTATTCGAAACCACGAAGCGTGTTATCTATCTTCTCATTTTGCCGTAGAATTGGCAAAAAAACACGATACAAGACTGCATATTCTTCATATCTCCACTGCCGAAGAAGTGGCTCTTTTTGATAATAAGACACTCCTCAGTAAAAAACGTATTACAGCCGAAGTATGTGTGCATCATTTGTTCTTTATTGAAAGTCAATATAGTACGCTTGGTAATTTGATTAAATGTAACCCTGCCATTAAATCTAAAACAGATCAAAAAGCGTTATTAGCGGCCTTACTTGATGACCACTTTGACATCATTGCAACGGATCATGCACCGCATACTTGGGAGGAAAAATCGAAGCCTTACTTTGATGCACCGTCAGGTTTACCACTTGTGCAACATACTTTAAATCTGATGCTGAGTTTTTATTTTCAAGGAAAAATCACACTCGAAAAGATTGTTGAAAAAATGTGCCATGCACCAGCCGAATGTTTCCAAATAGACCGTCGAGGTTATCTCGACGAAGGCAATTGGGCAGATATTGCTATCGTTGACTTAAATAAACGTTGGAAGGTCTCTTCTAAAAATATACTGTACAAATGTGGTTGGTCACCTCTTGAAGGTAAAATACTGAGGGGGTCTATTGAGGCAACTATTGTGAGTGGTCATTTGGCTTTCCAAAATGGACAATTATTTGACGATAGAGTAGGGGAGCGACTGCTTTTTAATCGTTAATTGTTGTTGATTATTCGTTATTCGATGTTTTTTTTTGGGATAACGAATAATCAAATAAAAATATGAGTAACTATTTTATGTTTTTGCAATGCCATTAATGGGCTTGATTGGTACTATTTTTGATGAAATGAGATATGCTGATTAAATTTTTGATAATTAAAACACTTTTGAACTGTGAGGAAATTAATCATATTTGTACTTATCAATATAGCGTTTTATACTGAAGCTCAACCTGTTGATATTTATAAAAACAAAAATAACACTTCTCCTACTTCACTTGAAGATATTCGTCCTTTAACTTTTGAAGACTATATTGTGCAATTAGCATGGCAAAACAGCTTTGATTTAGAAGGTTCAAAATATGAAATTGATGCACGTAGAGAAGATATTTCTATGGCAAAAAAGGACTGGACACGAAATTTACAAGCAGGATTGAATGTTAATAATGTCAGTTTTCCTTATTTTAACCGAGTTGACTCAACAAGGGGACCGGTAATTGCTACTTATCCGCTTTGGAACATTGGCATAGGTGTCAATTTTGGCGATTTACTCACCCGGAAAAATAAGGTAAAGTTTGCTGACAATCGCAAAAAAGTAAGTGAATCAGAACTTAATTTCAAGAAGCAAAAACTTAAAGGTGAGGTATTGAAACGTTATCAGGAATATATGTCTTCTTTTGATATTTTTAAAGTCCGTATTCAAGCACTGGAGTCTGCGGAATCGAATAAGAATCAAATTCAGAGCCTGTTTAGCGTTAATAAAGTGCAGTTTGAAGATTATAATACAGCCAACAAAGCCTATTATGATGCTCTTGAAAACAAGGTGAGGGGAGAGGCGGATATTAAACTTAAGCGTATTGCATTGGAAGAGTTGTTAGGTGTTAAATGGGAATCTGTTGAACGTATTAAGGTTTCTTATGAGGATAAAAAGAGGAATTGATAGTCAATAATTTAAGAATTTAGTCTTAACAACTTAAATACAAAATAGTTTATCCAGTCATTTTATCTATCTTTTATCTATCTTTTATTTTTAATAACTTGCCACCACCAAACTGGACTCCACAACTGTTTTTTTAGATTCACATCATTAAATACATAAGCAAATGTCCGTGCAAGTGGTTTGTTTTTAGATATAAACCATGTCATAGTATTGAAAAAACGCTCATTTCTAAACCATTGTTGCAGACGATAGCTGACCTTAAACTCTTGTCCACGCATTCGGTAAATACGATCATCATACCCCCTCAGTATAGACGCTGAAAAATCCTGTTTTTCGATACATTGAGCGGCTTGTTCTGCGGCAACAGCACCACTTAGGATAGCATTAGCGATTCCTTCTCCTGTCAATGGGTCAATAAGGCTGGCTGCGTCGCCTGTGAGCATATAACCATCACCTGATAGTTTTCTTTTTTTAGAAGCTAAGGGTAAACCAAATCCCTGAATATCACCTATCAACTCCGCATTTTCGAAGCGTTTTTTGAACTTTGGTGTCGTTTCAATAACTTCATAAAGGCATTTCCGCAAATTCAGTTTTCTTTTAGACATTTCTTCT
>JAYTUR010000281.1:0-2208 GCA_043744475.1 Saprospiraceae bacterium
TTATACCAATTAAGAAATACTGAGGGGGGATATTTTTAAAGTCTTTCGCCAAAGGAAATAACCTCGAATCGAAAAAACGAAATAGATAATAGACAAAACCGCCATTATGTATTTATCACGACTGCCATAGATAAAAGCATAACTGAAATCAATGACGATCCAATAAAACCAAGACTCCAAAACCTTTTTTGCAGTCAAAAACGTGGTAATAATACTAAAAACCGCCAAAAACGCATCTTCAAACCGAAATGCCGCCGACTGCCAATAAAGACCTAAGGGAATCGCTACCGCTGTCCCAACTAAGCCAATTTTGAGGTGCATACTGAGGGGTATCTTTGAAATATTAAGCGGCGCACCGTCTTCATTCCGTTCCTGCCAACTGTACCAACCATAAAGGGCAGAAAAAGCGTAATAGACTTGTAAGGATGCATCAGACTTCAAATCGGCATCCACACAAACGACAAATTGGAAAATAGTGCCGAAAAAACCAAAAAACCAACACCATATATTGCCGCGACCCGCTAAAACGACGTAAGCCAAGTTAAGCCCAAAAGCCAACCACTGTGCCGCATCATCGAGTGCCGAAAAAGGCAGTATTTTAAGAAAAGTCTCCATATCTATATAAGGACGCAAATTTTTAGCCAAGGATTATATTAATGAGGGTATTTATAATTTTCGTAACGTTTTGTAAAAAGAAAAAGACATTCGACAAATGTTGCAAAAATGCCCTTTTCGATTTGAATTGTTGCCGTTGTCGGTCAACTTTCAAACTATTCTACGTATTTTAACGTTTAAATTATTGTTCGTTTCGTAAATTTTTCGGAATTTGATGTTTTATTTTGAATGTAAATGCTTTTGCCAATTTTTGTAAAATACTTTTTTCAACCTCTACTATCACAATACTTTTAGAAAATAGACCACGACCATGATAAAAAAACTCACACTTGTTTGGCTTTGTTTATTGCCATTTTTTGCCATCGGACAAATCAACCAGATGCAGTTCGGCAAAAATCGTGTTCAATTTCATAAACTTTTTGACGATTGGGATCAATATGAAAGTGAAAATTTCATCACTTATTGGTATGGTCAAGGGCGTTTCGTAGGACAGGCTGCTGCGCAATTGGCGGAAATGGACTTCGAGGAAATTCAAAAAACGCTGGAATATCGGCTCAACGACAAGATGGAAATCATCGTTTATACTGACCTTACGGATTTGCACCAATCGAATATTGGTTCAGAGGAAACCTTCGTGACAAAAAGTGGACAGGTGAAAGTGGTGGGTGAAAAGATGTTTGTGCATTTTGACGGGGACCATACACATTTGCGGAAACAGGTGCGCGAAGGCATTGCGGGTGTATTTCTCAATTCTATGCTTTTTGGTTCAAATTTGCAAGAAGTGGTGCAAAATGCGATTTCGCTCAACTTACCTGAATGGTTTAAAGTGGGTTTGTTGGCTTATATCGGAGAGGAGTGGAGTACCGATTCCGATGACCGTATGCGCGATATTTTTCAAACAAAAAAATATAAAAACTTCAATAAATTCGCTCTTGCTGAACCACGTTTGGCGGGACAAGCCTTTTGGTATTACATCGCCCAACAATTTGGCAAAGCCAATGTGAGCAATTTACTCTATTTGACCCGCATCAATCGCTCGCTCGACGATGCTGTGATGTATGTTTTGGGAACGCCTTTCGATGCAACGAGTTTGGCTTGCATGGAATTTTATCGTAAAAGATATGAGCGTGAATTGACTGATGCCACAAAATTGTCCACTTCTAAGCAAATTAAGATAAAAAACAAGCGGAAACTGCCGATGCCACAAGTAAAAATCAGCCCTGATGGGCAACGATTGGCTTATATTCAGAATGAAATTGGGCGTTGGAAAGTCTATATTCAAGAGGTTTCGACGGGAAAAAAAGAGTTGATACTGAGGGGGGGTACACGCAATCCTTTTCAAGCAACGGACTTTCAATATCCGTTTTTAGCGTGGAATCCCGACAATCAACGGCTTTTTGTCGTCTATGAAAAGCGGGATAAAGTTTATACTTTTGAGAAAAATGTTAAAAATAAAAAAGCAAAAACTAAGACAGAGAAATTCAACCCTGATGTTCAACGTGTCTTTTCTGTTGACTTTTTGAATGGAAAAGATATGGTTTTGACCGCAAGTGTTCGCGGTTACTCTGATGTTTTTATTTACAATACGGCAAC
>JAYTUR010000282.1:0-2208 GCA_043744475.1 Saprospiraceae bacterium
GAAGACACTTGTTTTTCTGCCAATTGCATCAAATAACGCTCATAAAGTACCCTTTCACTCGCGGCTTGTTGGTCAAGTAGAATAAAACCCGATTTTAAATGGTTAACAATATACATACTATGAATCTGATACGGCTCACGTTGTGGGCTTGAAAACGACCCCTCAGTATCATCGAGTTCTGGCGCATGTTCCGATTCGTCAAAATTGCTTTCGACGGTTGCCATATTCATCGAAAAAGAAAACTCGCTGTCTGCGTCAAAAGTTGCACCTGACTCATCTTCTACGATTTCTTCTGTTCTAAAACTGATGCCATCGTATAAAGTTTGCCAATTTTCAAGATTTGATCGTTCAAGGCTCGATGGTTTTTTAAAATTCAAGTCATTTTTCACTTTTTCAAATTGACTTGACACCGAAGCCGAAGGCGTAAAAGTATCGCCCGTCAACAAATTGCTGCGAACTCCACCACGTGGAATCGTATAATTACTCATCAAACCCGCCTCATTATCGAAATCTAACACTGGTGTTACGGCGTTTTGCCCTAAAGCATGTCGAATAGCGACTTTCAGATAATTATAGACCAGACGTTCATCTTCAAATTTTATTTCTTGTTTTGTCGGATGTACATTAATATCAATGCGGGAAGGGTCAATTTCGATGAAAATAAAATACATCGGATACGAATCCTTTGCCACCACATCTTCAAAAGCGGCTTGAACGGCGTGGTTCAGATATTGACTTTTTATAAATCGGTTGTTGACAAAAAAGAACTGTTCGCCGCGTGTTTTCTTAGCAAATTCAGGTTTGCCGACAAAACCAGAAAGGTTAACCACATCGGTTTCTTCACCGACAGGTACGAGTTTTTTGTTGGTTTCTTTTCCAAAAACGCTGACCAGACGTTGGCGTAAATTGCCCGCAGGCAGATGAAAAATCTCTGTACTGTTGTGGTGCAACGTCATAAATACTGAGGGGTTCGCTATCGCCACGCGTTCGAACTCATCAAGAATATGTCTCATCTCTACGGTATTGGATTTCAAGAAATTACGTCGCGCAGGAACATTAAAAAACAGGTTTTTGATTTGAAAACTCGTTCCTTCTGGTGTCTGACAAGGCTCTTGTGTTTTCAATTCAAAGCCCTCAATGATGATTTTTGTACCCAATTCTTCCGTCCGTCGGCGTGTCCGCAACTCCACTTGTGCAATGGAAGCAATGGAAGCCAAAGCCTCACCCCGAAAACCCATTGTGCGAATATTGAACAAATCATCGGATGTTCTAATTTTTGAAGTGGCATGACGTTCAAAACTCATGCGTGCATCGGTTTCTGACATGCCGCAACCGTCATCAATCACTTGAATCAGGGTCTTACCCGCATCTTTCAGTATCAGTTTGACGGAACTCGCCCCCGCATCAATCGCATTTTCCAATAATTCTTTGACAGCAGAGGCTGGACGTTGAATAACCTCACCCGCAGCGATTTGGTTGGCAATAGAATCGGGTAGTAGTTGTATAATATCGGCCATAATTTTGTCAATTTCCTTTATTTTCAGACCCCTCAGTATGAAGGGGTTCAGAATGGGCAAATTTACGATATTTACTTCACTCAAAGGCTTCAATTCCTAAAAACATTGGTAATCTGCGATGAGGAGACAGAGAATTGACAAAGATAAGTTTCATTTTAGGCATAAAAAAAACGGGCTGCATCCATGCAAGCCCGCCACAACAAATTATAATCCCATGAACATATTTCTTAATTCGCAAACCGAATTTCTTAATTTCTTAACGACTAAAATAGAAGTATTTTATGTTTTTCAATGCTTGTTCGAGTGTTGTTTTTCTATCAATTGTCACTTTAAAAAAAATCGCCATCAGCAAGCCGTAGTGTTAAATTTAAATTATCCATGATAAAATCCTCACCGATAATGAGGAAGCTTTCATAGTGTCTGAATAGTTTTCTCATGGTGTTCTCACTGAAAACTAACGTTTGTTTTGTTCTGCTAATAAAACTGAAAAGAACTACGGCTTGCTGGCGACAGCAAAAAGAATAATCCCATGAACATATCCTTGAACATGTTACAAAGATGAGATTCCCTTTCTGCTTCTACAAATACATTTTAAAGGCATTGTACCGACAAATCTTGCACTAATTCACACTAAAATAAAGCATAAATAATTGATTATCAATTTAAAAATTAACTACAAGATTATGCCATT
>JAYTUR010000283.1:0-2206 GCA_043744475.1 Saprospiraceae bacterium
TTGGCGAAAACGTTTTTACACAAACAGCTGGTATTCATGCAGACGGAGATAATAAGAAAAATTTATATTTCAACGACTTGATGCCCGAACGTTTTGGGCGCAAGCGAAAATATGCTTTGGGTAAGACATCGGGTAAGGCAAATATTGAAAAAAATCTGCAAGAACTCGGCATTCGTCTTTCAGATGCGGACTTGAAAAAAGTAACGCAACGCATCATTCAACTCGGTGACAAAAAGGAAATGGTGACACGCGAGGACTTGCCGTATATCATTTCGGATGTCATTGACAGCAGCAGCGTTGTCGAAGAAAAAATAAAGATTTTGAATTATGTATTGACCCATTCCAAAGACCTAAAACCATCCGCTACTTTATTGTTAAGTATTGAAAGTCAAATATTTGAAGAAATTGCCCAAGGCGATGGTCAATACGATGCGTTTATGAATGCCTTAAAAATAATATTATTAAAAAAACATATTGCGTTGCCTCAACTCAGCGACTATCATGTCCGAATCCCGCCCGGTGGCAAAACGGACGCTTTGTGCGAAACGATAATCACTTGGCAATACAACGGCAAGGAATTTAAGACACGCGGCTTGGATTCTGACCAAACGGTATCGGCGATACAAGCGACGCAGAAGATGTTGAATTTGATTTGATACCCCTCAGTATTTTATACAAAAACCATGAAAATTCTAAAATTACCTTTTAATTTTCAAGGTGAATGGAACGCTGGTTTGTAGTTTGAATACATTTTTAAAAACTATTTTTCCGACATTGAAATGACTACCTTATTCTCAAGAAATTTTCCAACGGTTTGACAGCATTCCCTCAGTATATTTTCTATTTTTGATTAAAAAACGTTTTTTTTGTAAAAAATTACGACAATGAAAGATACAGAACGCGCGCTATTATTAGAACGCATTACCGTAAATCCAAACATTATGACGGGTAAGCCGACTATCCGAACCATGCGATTGACTGTTGAGCATGTCCTCAAAGCGTTAGCAGCAGGACTAACTTTTGAGCAATTGAAAGAAGATTTTCCTTTCTTGGAATATGCTGATATTCAAGCATCCATGTTGTATGCAGCCGAATTGGTGGCATCAGAAAAGGTTTTTGCAAACGCCGCTTAATCAATGCTAAAATTCATTCTGGATGTGGGTGTCGGTAATAAAGTTGAACATTACTTGACGAGTCAAGGCTATGACGCAACGCTTATTTCGACCATAAATCCGAGTATGCCCGACTCGGAAATCCTTGCTATTGCTGAAAATGAAAACCGTATGGTCATTACGATGGATAAAGATTTTGGGGAATTAGTGTATCATTCAGAGAAAGTACACGCTGGGGTTTTATTATTGCGTCTTGAAGATGCAACGGGTGATGAAAAAGTAGAAGTGATGAAATTTATTATCGAAAATTTTATTAACCTTATGGAAAGTAAATTTTGTGTTTTCAAAAATGGCAGACTTCGTATTCGTTAGATTTCAATAATAAGTATAAAAAAATGCTATTTGAACGACTACCCATCATCGAAAAAATGATTGAACTCTATCAAAAACCACGCAATTCTGATAGATTTCAAGACTATTTGAACCTTTTACAAGGGGGAACAAAGGGCGATTTGGCTGTTCCAATTAGCGGATTTAATCCAATGGCAAAAGAGCATATTTTGGAAAAAATGGCAGAATTGAAAAATATAGGTGCGGAAAAGATTATAGAAGAAACCATTTTGGCATTGAATAAAAGTGAAATACTGAGGGGGTATGATAAGGGTGTTTTTAAAATATCTTTGACGCTTGCTGATGATTTAAAAGGTGGTTGGACAAACCGTTTTACAACGGATTATGACAGTAAATTCAAACTAAATGCCCTTATAAATCGTCATTTTTGCACACCTATTTTTTGGACAAGCGAAAATTACGACCCCATTTTGATTCGAGAACGGACTTTAGAATATGCTTTTAGGACAATCTATTGGTTGTCAAAACCCAAACCGAAAACGCTTAAAGAGCATGTTGAACAAGAGGTTTTTGTCGCAAAACACATTGAATATCAAAGTAAAATAGAAAGCTGCGACGTAGAAATGTTAGACCGTTTTTATAAAAAACACAGCGAAACCGATGATTATTCTATCATTTTCAACTTTTTTTATGGTGATAGAGCCTCTGAAGTGTTGGGCTTCAAGTCTTATGGTATAAGAGAG
>JAYTUR010000284.1:0-2206 GCA_043744475.1 Saprospiraceae bacterium
GGTGATGTTTACTTGTGCATCGGGCAGTCGAATATGGTGCATCAGATGGATATTCATGATATTACTTATGCCAAAGACATCGAAACGGCAAATTATCCAAAAATCCGTCATTTGTTTGTGCCAACTCGTACTAATTTGGTAGGTAAGCAAAACGATTTGACCGATGCTGTTGCTTGGAAGAAAGCCAGTGCGAAGGATGTAGGCAGGTTTTCGGCGGTTGCGTATTTTTTTGCAAGAAATATTTATGAAAAATATAAAATCCCTGTCGGGCTCATCAATGCCAGCGTGGGCGGAACGCCCATTGAAGCGTGGACTTCGGAAACAGGTTTTCAAGATTTTCCCAATTTAAAAGCCATTATCGAAAAGAATAAAGATACATCTTCGGTTAATAAAACCAACCGACAGGCCTTTGCGAATCTCCCCCGAATTGTATCGAGTGATTTGGGAATGACCGAGAAATGGTTTCTGCCCGAATCAAAAAGTCAGCATTGGCGAGCCATCAATATTCCTGGTTATTGGGAAGACCAAGGACTGAAAGATTTGAACGGCGTGGTGTGGTATCGTAAAGAAATTGTCATTCCAAAAGGCATGACCGAAACCGCCGCCAAAGTGCATTTAGGCAGAATAGTTGATGCTGATGAATTGTATATCAACGGGATAAAAATTGCTCAAACCACTTACCAATATCCACAACGCCGCTACAATTTACAGCAAGGTGTACTGAAAGAAGGTAAAAACTTTTTTGTGATAAAAGTAAGCAATACGGCTGGAAAAGGCGGTTTTATAGCTGATAAGCCTTACAAAATTGAAGCAAACGGACAAGAAATTGACCTAAAATGCACGTGGGAATACAAAGTTGGAGAGGTGTATCGTCCGAGAGGTTTTGGCGGGTTTGGTGGCGGCGGAGTCAATGCCCAAAACCAACCAACGGCTTTGTACAATGCGATGGTTGCCCCATTTGAAAACCTTAACCTCAAAGGGATTTTGTGGTATCAAGGCGAGTCAAACACAGGTAAAGCCGCAGAATATGAAGCCTTGCAGGTAGCCCAAATTCAGAATTTAAGGCAAAATTTTCGAAATTCAACGCTTCCATTTTTGTTTATACAGTTGCCCAATTTTCAAGATTACAACTATTTACCCTCCGAAAGTGATTGGGCAAGGCTTCGGGAATCGCAGCTTTATGCTTCAAAAACGCCTCATACTGCAATGGCGGTGGCGATTGATTTAGGCGAATGGAACGATATTCACCCCGACAATAAAAAAAGTGTTGGCGATAGACTGGCGATTGCGGCTCAGAATTTAATTTATCAAGAAAAAAATGAAGTTTCTGGTCCTATTTTTAAAAATCAATCCATCGAAAATGACAGAATTGCACTTGAATTTGACCACATCGGCAAAGGAATTGCCACAAATGATGGAGAAAACCCTGCCGATTTTGCCATTGCGGGTTTTGATAAAAAATGGTTTTGGGCAAATACTAAAATCGAAAATAATAAGGTTTTGGTTTGGGCAAAAGAAGTACCAAATCCTAAATATGTACGGTACGCTTGGGCGGATAGTCCGATAAATCCGAACCTCATAAATTTGGACGGTTTGCCCGCTTCACCTTTTCGCACCGATGGTGAAAGATTAGACGAAAAAAGGGCTTGGAAAGGTAAAAGATGTGCCGTTGTTTTGACTTATGACGATGCCCTAAATGTGCATCTTGACAATGCCATTCCTGCCTTAGACTCCTTGAATTTGAAGGCAACTTTTTATCTGACGGCTTCGTCAAATGCAGGTTCAAAGCGTATTACAGATTGGCGGCGAATTGCTCAAAATGGGCACGAATTGGGCAATCATACACTTTATCACCCCTGCGATGCTACCCGTGCAGGCATGAGTTGGGTAAAACCAGAATACGATTTGAGCAAATATTCACTTACTCGTATACAAGATGAAATTAGAATGACGAATGCTTATTTGGAGGGAATTGACGGTAAGAAAAAACGGACTTTTGCCTTTACGTGCGGGCACAAGAAAGTAGCCGAAGGCGAGTTTATGCCCACGCTCGAAAATGATTTTGTGGCTGCCCGTGCCGTTCGCCATGAAATGCACAGTTTTGACGAAATAAATCTGATGGATATTGACTGCTATGGCATTAATGGCGAAACGGGCGAGCAATTGATTGAAATGGTAAAACAAGCTCAAAATTCAGGCAAGTTAT
>JAYTUR010000285.1:0-2206 GCA_043744475.1 Saprospiraceae bacterium
TACTATTGTCTTATTGCCTATTTAATCCAAAACAATAGGTTGAGAAGCATCAATTTTGAACCAAAGCAATCCACCCAAAATTACCAAAAGCCCAATCAATTGTGTAGGTATTTCCCAACTACCTGTACCAGATAAAATATAGCCAAAACCAACGGACATCATTGACGAACCGATGTGCCCACACATAGCCATTGTGCCAGAAATAACACCCGCATTTTTGCCGCCAATGTCAGCGGCGACTGACCAAGCAACCGGTAAAGTGAAGTCTTTAAAAGCCAATCCCAAAGACAAAAAGATAATTGCCACGCTGTTATCAGCAATATTTGTTGCAATAAGGATAGAAATCCCTGATAAAATCAAACCTGCCATGCCGACCGAACGCCGACCCCATTTTAATCCCCATTTTTTGACCAAAAAATCACTCGCAAAACCGCCAACCAAACAGCCGATAATACCCATGATAAAGGGTAAAGAGGTCATATATGCTATGTCTGCTTTCGGAATGCCGCGTCCTTGACTGAGGTATTTTGGCATCCAAGACTGATAAAAATAAGCACCGTACAAAAGGAAGTAATACATACCGCACAAAGCCCATAAATTGCGGTTTCTAAGGATGATTTTCCACGGCAAAGTGCCATGAGATGCGCTTTTAATGCTCCGATTGTCTTCAATTAATTTCACTTCTTCGGGTTTGATATTAGGCATATCACGCGGTTCATTTTGGAAAAAATACGCCCAAACAATTGCCCAAACAATGCCAATTGCTCCAAAAGTATAGAAAACAGTGCGCCAATTATATGTCATCATAATCGGTAAAATACAAAAAGGAGCTATGGCACCACCTATTCGACTACACATCCAAACAATGGATTGGGCTCGACCACGCTCATAGGTTGGAAACCAACGTGAAATCGCTACCGTTGCATTCGGATAGGCACCGGATTCACCTGCACCGAACATAAAACGCACGACAAATAACATCAAAAAAGAGGTTGAAAAACCTGTCAAAACAGTGAAAATTGACCAAACAATCACAATGCGAATTAAGGTTTTTTTAGGTCCATACCTATCGCCAAGCCAACCCGTCGGCATGTCAAAAGCCCCATACGCGACGGTAAAAGCAAAGAGAATCCACCCAAATTGGGTTTCAGTGAGGTTCAAATCTTTGGTAACGGCTTCTCCTGTAAGCCCCATTGCGGTGCGGTCTAAGTAGGTGATAATTGAAAATATGCCCAGAATGGCTAAGACTTGATAGCGTTTGTTGCCGATAAAATTGCGAATAGATTGAATCATGCTTGTTGAATTTAGTTTTTCGTTTTGATATTTCTTCAAATGCTAATAACGATTTTTTCTTTCGATTTCAAGCGAATAGTCAGGATAAGGCTTGAAAAAATGATTAAAATGCCTAAAAAGCTCAAAAAAGTGTAGGTTTCGCCGAACCATAAAAAACCGATAATGATAGCATAAGCGGCTTCTAAATATTTGAATTGGGCTAAATAGTTGGCATCGTCTTGTTGTTGAAAGGCTTTAGTCATATAGATTTGAGCGACAAAACCGAAAAAACCAACGCCAAGAAAAACCATACTGTCACTAAAATCGGGTGTCACCCAATACGGTATCATAAAAACAGCCGATAAAAAACTGGCAATGAGCATGAAATAAAAGACAACGACAAAAGGATGGTCGTCATCGCCAATTTTCCGCAAAATAATATACAACCAACCGCCTGTTATGGCTGACAGAATTCCGATACATAAATCAAAAAGAGAGACGCGGCTATCAAAACCTTTTAAGAGTAAGACACCGACAAAAGCCATAATAATATAGAGCCATTGCTTGTTTTTTATCTTTTCATTCAACATTGCACCCGCCATGAGTGCCGTAAAAACAGGAGATAAATACTTGATTGTCACCGAAGTACCCAAAGGCATTCGGGGTAATATGTAGAAAAATGCAAACATGGAAATAGTCCCTACTATGCTTCGAATCACTATGAGTTTTACATTCTTAATCGCAAAAGTGATGCGTTTTTTCAACATAAAAACCAAACAAAATATGCCTGTAATGAACGAGCGAAAAAATGTTTGTTCAATCGTTGGAATACGGTCTTGAGGCAAATATTTGATTAAGCCTTGCATAAAAGTAAAACACAAAGTACTGATGAGCATAAATTTGACCCCCTCAGTAATGGGCAGATTGAAGCCTT
>JAYTUR010000286.1:0-2203 GCA_043744475.1 Saprospiraceae bacterium
CATGGTTTCTGAAATAGGGACTAAAAAGTTGAGATACGAAGCAAAAACCAAGCTCAAAGCCGCCAAAGAGCCTGTATTGACAACAACAAGCATCGTCCAACCGTACAAAAAAGCAGGCAATTCACCGAAGGCTTCCTTCAAAAAAACATAAAAACCGCCTACTTTTGGATGAAGAGAAGCAATTTCTGCAAAAGTCAAAGCCCCGCACAAGGCAATGATGCCGCCAACTATCCAAACAGCAAACATCCAACCTTCAACGGGCAAATAACCTGCAATCTCAGATGGCGTTTTGAAAATACCCGAGCCAATACTTGAGCCGATGGCAATCATGGTGAGCGTGTAAAGAGAGATTTGTCTTTTGAATTGGTCGGACATGGTTGTTTCGTTTTTTGACAAATGTATAAAACAAAACAGGAAATAAGCTAAAAGTTTCAAACTTTTAACTTGTTAAGCCATATCAAGCAATTTCGATTGAAACAGGCGTTTCAATCTCATTTAAAAATCGTTTCAACGCCACTTTTTTGGCGGCATCAAATGTATAGGAAATATTTTTTGTAAAATATTCTTTCAAATCAAATGCGAAATATTGCGTCGGAAGAATATAAATCAACTGCGGAATATGTTCTAAACCAATTTTTAACGCATCATTGAATTTTGCAATAAAACTATCAGGCAACTTTTTGTTTGATACCCAAGCAGCAAACACAAAAGGTAACCCCTCAGTATAATCCGCCCATTTTTGACCTAAATCATAGACATATTTAAAGCGTTCAGACAAACCAATCGTACGGTCGCCGATGACCAAACCTGCGGTTGTACCGCCTATTTTTTCGATATATCCTTCTTGTGAATCCAATAAAATAGGGTTGAGTTGCCAATATTTTTCCAAGAGAACTTTTGTCAAAGCAACAGAAGTTTTTGAGTGATAATCCAAATACAAGGCTTTCACGTCTTCAATCGGCACATCTGAATAAATACAAACCGTTTTGACGGCACCGACCGTACCAATACAATAGTCCGAAATGATATGTGGCGAAGACAATTGCGGAATCACAGCAACAGGCACAAGCCCCAAATCTGCTTCACCAGATACTAATTTTGCGGCGCATACTGAGGGGATGTCAAGCGACATATTGATATTATTTTGTACATCATGTTGAAAAATACCGTACAAAAAAGGCTTTGTGTTTAAGTAACTAACTGCTGAAACATTTATTTTAGACATGAATTTTCATTTTCTATTGAAAGAATTGAATATAGAACAAACGTATGAAAAAGTGGTTGCGATTTCCAATATTTTTTTCAAATTGAAGGGCTGATTTGTACATTTTGTAATTAAATATCTTTATAGAATATTGATATTGAAATTATTATAACATTCCAAAAGTTTCAAACTTTTGGAATGTTTCTATTACGTTCGCCAATGATTCTAAGCCCATCGAGTGTCAAATTGCGGTTTATATCTATGAATTCACCATTTAAAGTACTGATAATGGAAGACAATCCGCCCGTTGCCACAGCAACACAATCACCGTCTAATTCAAGGCGAATACGATTAATCATGCCCCGAACCAAGCTTTCATAACCCAACAAAATACCCGACTGAATGGCATGAACGGTATTTTTGCCAAATACCGATTTCGGTACCACAAGTGGCACTTCTGGCAGTTGCGCCGTATTTGAAAACAACGATTTAACAGCCGTTTTCAGCCCTGGTGTAATGGCAACACCCAGTATTGTACCTTCTTTAGATACAGTCGTGAACGTCAGAGCTGTGCCAAAGTCAACGACGACGACATTGCGTTTGTACTTCGTAAAAGCCGCCACAGCATTGGCAAAAAGGTCTGAACCGATTTCATTTACTTGATCAATCGCAACCGTCAATTCTGGAAAAACAGTAGGCGAAACAATTATTGGCGTTTTGCCAAAAAGGTCTTTTAACATAGTTACAATCGTATCCGTCAAATGCGGCACGACACTGCTCAAAACAAGCATATCTATATCGTAAATACCCAAATTACTCTCCAAAAGGTGCAATCGCAACTGTTTTTCGTAGTAAAAAGGCGGTTCGTCAGGCAAAGAGCGTGTGCGAAAAACGTGTGTCCATTCTTCATTTTGTCCGATGCCGTAAACAATATCTGAATTGCCGATGTCAATAGCTAAGTGCATATTTTTATTAATTTTCGGGCTAAGATATTGCGTT
>JAYTUR010000287.1:0-2201 GCA_043744475.1 Saprospiraceae bacterium
CTTGCATAGCAAAAATGGTCTGAAAAATCAAATCATCAATACGTTTGTTGCCTGTTACAGCGTGGTGTGCGGCATCGTGACCCAAATTGATAGACAAAATTAAAGACGCAAAAGCCAGTAGAAAAAATGCGCTCAATGCCTCGCTAAACGTGTTGATCTGCGTCAACGTATAATAACCCACCATGATTAAAACAGTCAAAACGGCTGCCTTGATTGCCATAAAAACGGTTGCATGTTTTGGTAATTTATTTATTTTAAAATAACTATCAGCTCTTTCGCGGATTTGTTTGTAAATCTGTTGTGGTGTATCCGAAGACGCATAACGGATTTTTTTCGTTTCAAATTGAGACATCAGTGTTGTATTTTATAGTTTTTAGAAAAATGTATCCCATTGATTTACAATAAAATAAAACAATGAAACACGGTATAAAACTATATACAAAGCATATGTTTGAAACGTAGGTTGGTTTTGCAAAATAAATTTGACTTGACACAATGATGACAATTGATTTTAAACATTGGTAGGATAACTCTCTGTGTTATTCAGGATAAATGAAAGTCACAGGTTCACTCAAAATGTATGCTCCAAAGATTCCGATACAGCCGTCAATCTGCGTTTTTAAAAAAACAGGTTCAACAAATGGGTTATATGTTGACACTTTTTGATTGTCCACATTATTGTAAAAAGCAGCCGTATTTTCATCTAAGGTTTGAATGCGAATTACGCCCTTTACCCCTTTTTTATGCGTAAAAGCAGGTTCAACCGTCATTTTGACCAAACCTCCGTCTAAACCTATATCATCAAATGCGGTGCGTCCAATTTCAGTATAAAGAATTGAATCATGCCCCAAACAATCGCTTTTCAACTTAATATTTGCACCCGCCACGCTTGTATCAATCATACGTGTCATTTGATAGCGGTAAAAATTGGCTTGTCCTGCCACATCGCGCACGGTTACAACCACGCCTTCATGCTCACCATACACATCGTTGAATGTTTGAACATAACTCACTGTTTCGATTTTTGCTTTTGGCAAATTCGTTGAAGTCGTGGCTTTAAAAGTCTGCCCATTTACGACAACTTCAAGATTATACGTCGTATTTACCTTTGTCTTGACCGCACCTTTGTAGAAATAATCGTAGCGACAATAAAATTGGTTAAAAATACTATCCGCTTTCAAAACATCTATTTCGCCATTGGCGGCTGTTATTTTCACCGATGCATTCGGGATGAAAAGGTCTTTTGGTAACACTTTGTAATCAAAAAACGGAACACTTTTGTCCAAATACAATTTCGGAAGACTATCAGGCGTAATGAGGCATTGAATCGAAATTTTAGAATCATACTGAGGGGGGACAATGTTGATTGTTTTTTCGCAACCAAGAAGGCAAATCAGTAAAATTGCTGCAAATACTGAGGGGGGTAAGCTTTTATACTTGAATCTTATATTTTTCATAACGTATTCATTTTAAATAGTTTAAGATAGCAATTATGTGATTATTGTATTTAAACCTCAAAACTTGAAATTCCAACTCACATTCGGTACAATCGGCAACAACGATACTTGTGTTGCAGACGGTTTGCCCGTAATTTGGTCAATTGACAAATAAATGAAATACGGATTCAAGCGACTATAAACATTGTATGCTCCGAAATTCCATTCTATTTCTGTTGGTCGTTTCCACCATGTTTTTGTTTTTTTATAGATAAAATTCAAATCTAAACGGTGATAATTGGCATAACGATAATTGTTTCGACCCGTGTAATCGAGGTAAATGCCATCAAAAAGCGTTGCACCGTCTTGAACGAAAAGCCGTCCCGTTGGTAAAGTGAAAGCGCCGCCTGTCGTAAAAACCCAATCACCTGCGACCGACCAATGTTCTGACAATTTGTAATCGCCCACAACACTCAAATTGTGCCGCTTGTCATAAGCCGCAGGAAACGTCCCGCCGCGATTCAAATCAGGAAATTTTTGCATCGTTTTGCTCAAAGTATAAGACACCCAACCCGTTAGTCTTCCCGTGTTTTTGTGGACAAAAAGCTCTAAACCATAACTTTCGCCATTGCCAAAAGCGAGGGATTGGTCAAAATTGGATTGTTCGGTCAACTTTGTACCTTCTTTGAAAAGGACTTGATTAGCCATCGTTTTGTAATAGCCTTCAATGCTCGTTTCGTACTCATTGTCCTTGAAATTTTTGAA
>JAYTUR010000288.1:0-8489 GCA_043744475.1 Saprospiraceae bacterium
CGTTCAGTTGCGAAAAGCAGGTATTAAATTGCCGATTATGGTCATGAATCCTGAAGTGGCGAGTTTCGATGTGATGCAACGTTTTGAACTTGAGCCAGAAATTTATTCTAATACTTTGCTACAAGATTTTATCCATTTTTTGAAAAATACTGAGGGGGGGATTTTTTCTAAAATACATATAAAATTGGATACAGGTATGCACCGATTGGGTTTTGAATTGGCTGATATAGAACAAGTTATAACTGTTTTGGAACAAAATCCGCGCATTCAAATTGCTTCTATTTTTACACATTTGGCAGCTACGGACGGATCTGAACACGATGCTTTTACACATAAACAAGTCGCCCAGTTTGAGATTATGTACGACCAAATTACTGAGGGGGTCGGTTATAAACCTTTGAAACATGCACTCAACTCAAGCGGTATTTATCGCTTTCCGGAGTATCATTTTGATATGGTTAGGTTGGGTCGTGGTTTGTATGGCGTGGCGAGTTTCGATGCCATGCAACAAAAATTACAAGTGGTTCAGACGCTGAAAGCGACGATATCTCAAATAAAAACAATACCCAAAGCCGATACAATAGGCTATTCACGCAAAGGTATTTTAGAACGTGACAGTCGTATTGCGACCATATCTATTGGTTATGCCGATGGTTTGCGGCGTACAGCTTCTGGTGGTCAGTTTTCTGTCTTTTTGCATGGTAAACGTGCGCCAACAGTCGGTAATGTCTGCATGGATATGACAATGATTGATGTGACGGATGTTCCAGAAGCCCGTGAAGGTGACGATGTAGAAATTTTTGGCTCGAATATATCCATCCAAGCATTGGCAGAAGCGATTGGGACTATACCGCATGAGGTTTTTACAAGTATTTCAGAAAGGGTGAAGCGGGTTTATTTTCAAGAATAATACAAAATTTGCGAGTAAAAGTTAACCCCAAAACGGCTTATTATCTAAATTTAGGAAAGATATTGTTGTGATTTTAAGTCACAATATCGCGGTAAATGGAAAAACTTCTCTTTTCGCTTCCCTCTTTTCACATGTATATTTTCTAACTGTTTAAAGTTAATTTTCATTAAAAAATATCTTGAAAAGTATAAATTTTTAAAATTGGAGAGATAATTGTCTATACATGCCTTTAATTAAGTGAGTATTGCATCAATAGTTTTTGAATTAAAAAACCTTCACAAAGCATTGATTTTTAGTATTTTCTAGCACCAACAAGGTTGTAACCTTGTAAAATATTATTTTAAAAGGTTTTGAAACATACAATTTGGAAGGAATTATTAAGATATAAATACGACACATTAGATAAATTTTACAAACTTTAACTGTCCAAATATCCACAAAAACTAACTTAATATTATGAGAAAATTTTTATTTTTATTTATTTTTCTACTTCCACTAACACATTTAGTTGCTCAAAATCAATCAATCGGTGGTGGTATTGGCGTTAATTCACTGTTTGGTAATGGTGTGAATTTAATGGACAAGAGTACATCGCGGTTCGGATCACCCGCTGCTACAAAAAATCAGTTTAGCCAACCTCAAGTCAGCTTGAATATTGATTATAATTTGCCAAGTAAATTACCTAAGAGTCTTTTGGCGAGACTTTATAATCCTATTTTTGGACCCAAACACCTTCAGTTGAGGGTGCAGGCAATGTTCAATCAATTTCGCATTGATGTAGATAAAAATAATTCAATTTTGAGTTTTGGCAGTAGTCTTTTGTATTTTCCAGCAGCGCAAGATTTTGCTAGAAATGCTAATTTTTTTATTGAAGCAGGCTACAAAGCATCTTTGAACAATGGGGCTTTTGACCCGTTTCACAGTGCTGTTTTTGGTTTCGGAATGCGCCACAGCTTGCGTAATGATTGGATTTTGCAAACGAATATTAATTACACCTATGCTTTCAGTGATAATGTAGATTTATTTGGGGCAAAAGGATTTCGAGTGAAAAATACTGATGGATTTGCTTTATTCAATGTCACTATTTTAAAGTCATTTCTAAATTATGCAGATCAAGGTACACTTGATAAAGCGAAAGATTCGCTCGGTATGGCACGTAGTTTTGCAGTTCAGGCGATTGATAAAGGACAAATGGTATCAGAAAATGCAAAAACCACACAGTTATTGATATCAAAATTGAATGATAAAATAAAAAAAGACAGAACTTTAGCTTTAAAAATTTCAGAAACGGCTTTGGCTACCAGCTACAAAGCTGTTAATATTCGTTTAAATCTTCCAAAAAATAAGGTATTTGATGCTGCCGAACGCGAGCTCGACAGCTTAAATACATCTATATCGGCTTTGTCTATTGATCGACTTGTTGACTATGACTTAGCCACTGATGTGCATTCGGCAGAAGTTGATATAGCAAAAAGGATTCAAGATTTAAAGCGTGACTTTCAGGAAACAAGGAAAAGTCTTATTTTGACTTACCAATATTTACCGTACTTGAAAGAATTAGAGCAAGAGGTTCAGCGCATCAATGTCAGAGAGGCGGGTGAGGCGCGTGTCATCATCACAAAACTGGAGCAAATGGTTGCGACAGTCCAAAACGAATTTGAAACGGCACATAATAATGTGTTAGAAATCAAAGGCTTGTTTGAAAAGGCTGCCAGTAACTTGGAAAATGCGAATGACGAAATTGAAAAAACACAAAAAGAAATTAAGGTTTTGAGAAAATATTGATTATTCATTCTGCATAAAAACTTGATTTTTAAGGCGTATAGAAATCTTCTATTCAAATAACAAAACCGCCCGATGTTTATTTAACATTGGGCGGTTTTGTTATTTCTAAAAATGGAAATTATACTGAGGGGTAGGAAATTTTGCGAAAGCGTTTAAAACTCTATTCTCTAACCTTTAATTTTCAAAAAAACTATACACAAACATATTAGACGATTTAAAGCCTTTTTGCGTTACTTTGCAACCTAACCATCTTAAAAACGTTCTTTGATGCAAGCGTTTTCCTTGAAACAACGGCTCAGAACACACGACTCAAGACTTTAAAAATATGCTCAGTTTTCAATATCCTACTTGGTACATTCTTTTTTGCGCTTTGCTCGGCTTGGCATTTGCCGCCGCTTTATATTGGCGCGACACGACTTTCAAGGGGCAATCACTTATGCTCAACAAGATATTAGGCACTTTGAGGTGGTTAATGGCTACGATTATTGCCGTGCTTTTGCTCTCGCCTGTATTGAAATCTTCGGTAACAGAAATCAAAAAACCTGTCGTTGTTTTGGCGCAAGATGTATCCGAATCCATTGGCGTTGCCGTCAAAGACACCCCTCAGTATAAAAGCCAATTTGAGGCTTTAAAAAATGCTTTGGGCGACAAATACGAGGTTAAAACCTATAGTTTTGGCGAAAAAGTACGCGAAGGCATTGATTTTCAATTCAAAGACAAATTGACAAATGCCTCCGATTTGGTGAAGAATGTCTATGATTTATATTCCAATCAAAACCTTGGCGCGCTCGTTATTGCCTCAGATGGCATCTATAACGAAGGCTCGAATCCGCTTTATGCGGCGGCAAAACTCAATGCACCTGTTTATACTATTGCTTTGGGTGATACGACTCCTAAGCGTGACTTAATTGTTAAACGTGTTTTTCACAATAATATCGCTTACCTCGGAGACAAATTCAATATTCAAATTGATGTGGCGGCAGCTAATTGTGCAGGTTCAAATACATCTTTAACAGTTGCGAAATTAGATGCTGCGGGCAACCCCTCAGTAGTTAGCACAACGCCAATTTCGATTAATAAAAATGATTTTTTTACAACTAAAGAAGTAACACTTGATGCAGTACAAGCAGGTGTTATGCGCTTTCGCATAGCCGTTACGAGTGTGAGCGGTGAAGCGACGACGGTCAATAATGTGAAAGAGATTTTTATTGAAGTTTTAGATGCAAGGACTAAAATTTTGATATTAGCCAATGCGCCACATCCTGACCTTGCAGCCATCAATGAAGGTATTGTTTTAAACAAAAACTATACTGTTTCAGTCGGTTATGTCAATGATTTGAAGGTAAATGTCGCGGATTATGACTTTGTCATCCTACATCAAGTCCCCTCAGTAACAAACGGAGGTGATGCGGCTCTGAATATTTTGAATAGTAAAAAAACGCCTCGCTTATACATTGTCGGAGCGCAAAGCGATTGT
Organism: Saprospiraceae bacterium; assembly: GCA_043744475.1. Lineage (GTDB taxonomy): Bacteria > Bacteroidota > Bacteroidia > Chitinophagales > Saprospiraceae > JAAFJT01. Next base: position 4,173 of record JAYTUR010000288.1, read on the forward strand.
CGAAAGTTGACGACGATGCAAAATATGATGACTTTAAGTGCCGATGGTAAAAGTATGAATGATGTGCAAGCGACTTTGAACGGTGGTTTCAATTTGTTTACGCTTGACAATACGTTCAATCAATTCCCTAATTTCAACCCGATTCAATCGCCTTTTGGTGAATACAAAGAAGCTGGCGGCGGACAAGTTTTGTTTTATCAAAAAATTGGTAAAGTGGATACCAAATTTCCACTCATTATGCTCGGCGAATCGAATGGCATTCGCACAGGCATCATCACCGCAGAAGGTTTATGGAAATGGCGACTTTTTGACTTTGCACAGCATCAAAACCATGATTTATTTGATGGTTTGATGTCTAAAATTATCACTTATTTGTCCGTAAAAGAGGACAAAAGGAAGTTCCGTGCGTCGTCAGACAAAAATATGTATCGTGAAAATGAACCCGTTCAGTTCTCTGCGGAACTCTACAACAACAGTTATGAATTGATAAATGATGCCGATGTCCGCGTCATTTTGACCAATGGTGAGGGCAAACAATTTCCTTACACAATGAATAAAGAGGGTCGTGCTTATGCCCTCAATGCCGGTGTTTTGCCTGTTGGCAACTATCAATATAAAGCGACGACAAGTGTGGGGGGACAACAATTGGAAGCGGGTGGTGCGTTCAGTGTCCAACCGATTCAGCTGGAACTCTACGAAACGACTGCCGACCATGCGGTTTTACGTGCCTTAGCGAATCAGTTTGGTGGCAGCATTGTGTATCCAAAAGACATGGCTTCGATAGCCGATTCCATCAAAGCGCGGACTATGAAACCCATCATGTACACCACCAATAAAACGGAATCCGTTATGAATTTGAAGTGGATTTTTGGCTTATTGATATTGCTTTTAGCAACAGAGTGGTTTTTGAGAAGATATTTTGGTGGGTATTAGAATAGAAATGGCACATTTCTATTCTAACTCGTCGGCTTATCAGACACTGGCGCAGAAGCATGAAAATCAGAAAAAATCCGTTTTGTATAATCGCCCAAAAGTTCCAATACACGCTCTTGTGTCTTCGCATTTACAATCAAACCGATGTGATATTCCTTATTCATTCGCCACACAATTTCAGCATCAGTGAACCCCTCAGTATTCGGGTGCTGATAACGACTCAATGAGACGACGATTCCGGCATAATCCTTTCTGACCTTTGGCAAAACATATTTTTCACCTCTGCCTTCCGCCGCTTCGACACGCGCCCATTCACGCCACAAGTTAATGCCCGAAGAAGCCTCGACCATTTCTGCCAAATTTGCACCACCGACACGGCAAGCTGTTTCTAAAAAAACGAACTTACCCGTCTCACGGTCTTTGATAAATTCAGTATGCGAAGCGGAATAATTCATGCCAAAAGCCTTCATCACATCGGCATTGAGTTTCGTCAATTGCTTATCGTCGTCGCTGCCATATTCAACTTTTACAGAACGGAAAACGCCGCCACCATGCGCCACATCCATAGGCGTTGACAAATAGCGATTGACGCTCGTAAAGACACATTTTCCTTCAAAATTGATAGAATCTACGTGATAAACATCGCCAGGACGGAACTGCTCGATGAGCGTATGATGCCTTTTATCGCCCAATTGATGTATGATTTGCCACGCTTCGTCTTTGTTATGCGCTTTTTTGATGCCTGATGCCGATGCTTCGCCACGCGGTTTGATGAGCCACGGCGCAGCGACCGAATCAAGATAAGCATTGACCGTATCATTATTGAAAAGGTCGCTGAAAGCAGGGCAGGGAACACCTTCTTTTTGTGCTTTGACACGCATCGCCAATTTATCGCGAAAATAACGTCCCGTCGTTTGACCCATACCTGGAATACGGAAATGTTCGCGCAATTCAGTGCCTTTTTCGACATCAAAATCGTCGAGGGAAGCGATGCGGTCAATGACTTTGGTTTGCATCACCCACGCCAAACCGCCGATGGCTTCATGCATATTCCAAACGCCTTTTTCGCCATTGACTTCGTTCACATAAAAGGTTTCGTCAATACTGGAATGGGGCCAGTTGGCATTTTTGAGCGAGGTGGATGTGATGAGATAAACCGTGCAGCCTTCATCTTTAGCAGCACGCATAAATTCTTCACCTTTAAAAAAGCTGGCAATGCAGAGGATACTGAGGGGGCGATTTTGAGTGACCATATTAAAATTGGCTTTAGTTTTGACAGTAGGTTAGTTGCTTTTTTTTATTTCAAACCTCAAAAACGGTAATAGAAATCAAATTTCAAAATAGTTTGAATAAAATGTTTTTCAATCAATTATTATCTGTTGTTTCTTAAATTTTAACTGATAATAATATTTGTCTATTTAGTTTCAAAAATGTAAATTTGCCATTCAACATTTTATTTATTTGATTATGAATAACTTAAAAGATATTTTAGAACGGTCTGCCTTCGGCGTTTGCTCATATCTCGGCGAAAAAATGAACATTACCTCTTCTCGGGTACGGTTGTATTTTATTTATATTTCATTTCTGACCATTGGTTCGCCCGTCATTTTTTACTTCATTTTAGCGTTTTGGGTCAATATCAGGCGTTATATCAAGCGGCATAGAGACGCATTGTTTGGGTGATTTGCGAAAATTCGCCATTTTTTTGGGCTTTTTACCTTTCGGCAATCTACCTTTGCCCCATGAAAATCACTTCACCCACATCCAAAATAGAATTTCTCGATTCACAACACCTTGACAATGGCACTGAACGTGTGCCAAATATCAAAATGTGGCAACTCCGTTTAGCGCAAACTGGTTTTCAAACCGTTGGTCGCCTTTTTCCGACATTTATGGCAAAACAAGCCTACAAAATCTTCTCAAGACCGCGTTGGCGAGCCAAACACAAACAACCCGACGACTTGATTCTCGCCGCTAAAATTATTGACTTACCTTTTGATGGTCATACGGTTAAATTATATGAGTGGGCAAACGCGGAAAGCGATAAAATTGTCCTTTTGGCGCACGGTTGGGAATCGCGCGGTACGGCTTTGCGCATGTACGTTACGCCTTTGCTTGAAAAAGGCTATAAAATCGTTGCTTTTGATGCGTTGGGGCACGGCGATTCGGGCGGCGAGGAGAATAATCTTTTGATAAATGCGCGTACCATTTTAACTATTTATCACCATTATGGCGGCATTTATGCGGCAATTGGTCATTCTTTCGGTTGTTCGAGCCTCATTTATGCACAGCAATTTGTGGACAATATCATTCATTTCGAACGCCTTGTTTTCATAGCCGTTCCGCATCGCACACGTAAAATTATGGAAAGTTTTTTTACTTATATTGCTGTGCCAAAGTCTGTTCAAAAAGCTTTTTTCAAGCATATTGAAGGTATGACAAAACAACCCATTGACACCTCCGATGTTGCCTTAGCATACCCATCAGTAAAAGTAGGCAAATTGCTGCTTGTCCACGACCGCAAAGACGAAGTGACGACCATTGATGCCGCTGAACGTGTCGTCGCAAATTGGGAAAACGCCCAACTATTGATGACTGAAGGTTATGGTCATTTTAGAATTGCAAAAAATCCAGATGTTATTCGTAGAATTGTGGACTTTATTACAAATTGATATGTTCAAAAGACTCAAAATAGCCTTCCGTTTCGTCCAATTTTATGTGCGTGCCAAGACGAAATACAGCGTTCATTCGCCCTTTGTTTTCCAATTCGTTGAGGATGTTTTGGAAGACGACCGCATGTTTTATGTCTTCAGAGATGCCGAAATACTGAGGGGGGAGATTTTGAACTCAAAAGAGAGCGTAGAGGTAGAAGATTTTGGTGCTGGCTCACATGTTGTTGGTTTGAAAAAGAAACGTCAAGTGCGGTCTATTGGTCAATCTGCCTTGTCACCAACCTTTCAATGCGAATGGTTGTTTCGCATCGTGCAATTGGTCAAACCATTGACAATCATTGAGTTAGGCACGTCATTAGGTGTCTCAACGCTGTATCTTACTGAGGGGTCGCCGCGCGCGGCAAAAGTATTGACATTGGAAGGGTCGTCAGATATTGCAGCCTTAGCAAGGCGTAATTTCAATTGGTATTACGATACTTTTTTGAAAATTGGGCTACGTGAAAACAATCCCGATACGCTTGATTTCGCCGTTTACGATAAAAATATTCAAACAGATTTTGAAAACAATAAAATTCAAATCATCGTCGGAAAATTTGAAGATACGTTACAAACAGCTCTAAATCAATTGATTAAACTCGATTTTGCTTTTCTTGACGGCAATCACCGGCGTGAACCCACACTTGATTATTTTCACAAATGCCTCGCTCACGCC
>JAYTUR010000289.1:0-8452 GCA_043744475.1 Saprospiraceae bacterium
TGAGCAGACGCAGCCTGTTTTCTAAGGTGTATTTTTGATATTGAATCACGTAAAAGTCTTTTAAAATGGATGATTATACTGAGGGGGTGCAAATTTAGAAGAAATAAAATAACAAAAAGCACCATGAAATAATTTACTAATTTTACACCCCATTTTATACATTAATCATGCGAAAAAATAAACGCTCTGAACGCAATGGAACAGAAGACTCCTGAAACTGGAAAAAAGAAAAAAGTAAAAATACTCGAGAAAGTTGTCATCACAGGTATTGCCGACAAAGGTAAAGCCGTCGGGCGTGATTCGGAAGGACAGATTGTTTTTGTCGAAAATGCCGCACCAGGCGATGTCGTTGATGTAAAAGTGCATAAAGAAAAAGGCGGCTATTGCGAAGGCGTTACGGTCAGAATCCATACATATTCAGAAGAACGGACAAAGCCTTTTTGCCAACATTTTAATCTTTGCGGCGGTTGTCGTTGGCAACATATCACTTACGAAGCGCAATTGAAGCACAAACAACTGCAAATTGAAAGCACTTTTAAACACCTCGCCAAAGTGCCTGTGGGCGAATGGCAGCCCATTTTAGGTTGTGTTGAGCATACATTTTATCGGAATAAATTAGAATTTACTTTTTCTAACAAACGGTGGTTGACGCATGAAGAAGTGAATACAAGCATCTCAAATCTTGAAGATGTTTTAGGTTTTCACCGTCCTGGGGCTTTTGATAAAATTTTAAATGTCGAAAAATGCTGGCTGCAACCCGACCCGTCGAATGAATTGCGGAACGGTATTCGTGAGATTTGCAAAGAGCAAAAATTGTCTTTTTACGATATGAAACTGCATCGAGGATTTATGCGGCACATCATGTTTCGGATAACAACATTGGGTGAAATCATGATTATCGTCAGTGTCAAAGAAAATAGAGAGGATAAAATCAAACGGCTGTTAGATGCGATTGGAGGGAAATTCCCGCAAATAACGACCATCATTTATTGTATTAATCAAAAACTGAATGACTTTATCCTTGATTTACCAATGGTTACGTATTCAGGAAAAGGTTATGTGGAGGAAATGTTGGGCAATGTGCGTTTCCGAATTGGTCCTAAATCATTTTTTCAAACCAACACCAAACAAGCGGAAAGGCTGTTCGATACGGTTGTTGATTTCTGCGAATTTAAAGGCGACGAAAACGTCTATGATTTATACACGGGCATCGGCAGCATCGCTTTGTACATAGCTGACAAGGTGGGTCATGTGGTTGGTATAGAAGAAATTGGACCCGCGATTGAAGACGCAAAGGACAACGCCGAACGCAATGGATTGCTGAATACAACCTTTTATGCGGGTGATGTCAAAGATATTTTGACGACGGATTTTGCACAACGACATGGCAAACCTGATGTCCTCATCACCGACCCACCGCGTGCAGGTATGCACGACAAAGTGGTGAAGATGTTGCTCCAATTGGAAGTCCCTAAACTCATTTACGTGAGCTGCAACCCTGCGACACAAGCCCGCGACGTGGCTTTGTTGCATGAAAAGTACGATGTCATGAAAGTGCGTCCTGTGGATATGTTCCCGCATACGCATCATGTTGAGAATGTAGCGTTGTTGCAACTTCGGGAAAAGTAAGTGAAATAGGAAAACGTATCAGATATTTTTGAAGTATCCGATACGTGCTTTAGCCAAAACGTCAAGACCTATCTATTTTAAGTACGCCTTTCGGCTGTATGATTGTGTTATTTGGCATGAAAATTATACATTTGTCGCTATGAAGTGTACGCTTAGAAAGCATTTACTTTTTATTAAAAATCTCCTTGAAAAACTCTTTTTTTAAACTTATACACAACGAATTATGAATAAAGTATTAGTAACAGGCGGATGTGGCTATATTGGCAGCCATACAATTGTAGATTTGATAGACAATGGCTTCGATGTCATTACGGTTGATAATCACGTCAATTCAGACCCCTCAGTATTTGAGAGTATCGAAGAGATTACAGGTAAAAAGGTAAAAAACTACGCCATTGACCTCTGCAATTTGGCGCAAACTCGTCAAATCTTCATTGAAAATCCTGATATTTCAGGTATAATCCACTTTGCTGCCTTGAAAGCGGTGGGTGAGTCAGTTGAAAAACCTTTGTTGTACTATCGCAACAACCTCGATAGTTTGCTCAATATTTTGACTTGTATTGAAGAGTACAAAATTAAGAATTTGATATTTTCCTCATCATGTTCAGTTTATGGCAATACCAAAGAGTTGCCCGTTACGGAAAATACGAAACGGCAAGAAGCTGAAAGTCCGTATGCGCGGACTAAGCAAATCGGTGAAGATATAATTCATGATTTCGCGCTTGTTAACCCATTTGGTAATTTCATTTCGTTGCGTTATTTCAACCCTGCGGGTGCGCACGAAAGCGGTTTGATGGGCGAATCCCCTTTATATGCCACACTCAACCTTGTGCCTGTCATCACTGAAACAGCCATTGGCAAACGCGCTGAAACAACCGTTTTTGGTGATGATTATGATACACGCGACGGCTCTTGTATTCGTGATTATATTCATGTGATGGACATTGCTCACGCACACACATTGGCGTTGGAATATGTGATGAAAAATAAAAATGAAGATAATTATGAGATTTTCAACCTTGGTACAGGCGACGGTGTGACGGTTTTGGAAGCCATTCATGCTTTCGAAAACACTACAGGCGTAAAATTCAATTACCGCATTGGTCAACGCCGTCCGGGTGATGTCGTATCGATTTATGCCAATAACGACAAAGCCAAAGCCAAATTGGAATGGTCGCCTAATCGCACAATTGAAGACATCATGCGCACTGCATGGGTTTGGGAAAAACGGCGGAGTGAATCCGTTTTAGCATAACAACGTACATTTACGAAATTTTTAAAACTTCGTAAATATTGGAAATCAATGAGTTACGCCTGCATTTAGGAAACTTTAAAAGCCTGTCCTAAACGTGTAATTCAGTAAATAAATACAAAAGACGATAAGACTCTCTCGTGGAATCTTATCGTCTTTTGTATTTATTTTTCATAATTTTGAGCAAAAGTTAGTTAATGTATGGATAAGGAAAGACTAAAAGCCAACAAAAAACATACACGCCCAATTCGATTACTGGGGCGCAATGGTGAATTGAATATTGATAAAGATTCGCTCAACTCGTTTCGTGTTTTCAATTTATTGATTACGATGACATGGCAAAGGTTGTTTTTCTATGCCTTTGCGGCTTATATTATCATAAATGTCCTATTTTCTATCGTTTATTGGCAAATAGGCGGTACCGAGTGCTTGGCAGGCATGAATATGAATATTAAATATTGGTATGTTGACTTTTTTTTCTTTAGTACCCAAACTTTTACGACAGTCGGTTTCGGTGTTATTCACCCCACCTGTTTTTCGACAAACGTGATCGTCTCTTTTGAATCCTTTGTCGGTTGGCTATTTTTTTCCGTAGTAACGGGTTTGTTTTATACAAAATTTACACAACCACGTGTTGAAGTAGCCCTCAGTAAAACAGCAGTTTTTGATAATTTTTTAAGCGGTTATGCCATAAAGTTCATGCTTGCCAACGAATATGAAAACAAATTAGTGGATGTTGAAGTCACTCTCGATTTAATCAAATTAGAAATTGTTCAAGGGCGGTATAAAAAACGGTTCTATAACTTGCCATTGATACGTTCAAAAATTCCTTTTCTATCTGTGCCTTGGACAGTTGTCCACTCGATTGATAATTTTAGCCCCCTAAGTGGATTGACGCATGAGGCTTTCATCAATGCTTCTATGGAATTTTTTGTTCAGGTTAAAGTCTTTGATGAAGCACATCGTCAAGTTTTGTTTAAAGAATTCTCTTATTTTGGTGCAGAAGAAGTGTTATGGGGTCATAAATTTGTGAATATCCAACGTTATACCGAAATAGGCGCTTTGAAAATTGGGATGAATAGATTCGGCAAAACGACTCAAGTGCCTGATTTTCCAGAGCAAATACCGCCATTAGTTGTCTAAATGAGTGATTTTTTGAATGAAAAGGCTTGAATTTAATGAAGTAGAGAAAACTTGTTTTAAATTCGCCGTTATTCTCTTTTACCCTTAACCCGCTACATGGCACTTTTTAAATCCGTAAAAACAGCACCTGACAAACAACCTCTGCTGACTGACGAAGAAATCGTTGAGCGCATACTGAGGGGTGAACAGCATTTGCTTGAAGAGCTGTATGACCGCTTTTCAGGACGGATTTTTCATAAATGCTTGAGTTTGATAAAAGATAGAGAAGCTTCAAAAGATTGTACGCACGATATTATGGTCAAAATCTTTATGAATTTGGCAAAATTTAAAGGAACGGCTGCTTTTTCTTTGTGGGTGCACTCTATTACCTACAATTATTGTATGGATTATTTGTCGAAACAAAAACGCTTAGATTTTTCGGGATATTCTGAATATGAACTTGAAACGGTGGCTAATGACGACGAATCTCTTGAAAATAAATTGTTGCAAGATTTAAAATTGACGCAACTTGAAGTCGTTTTTGAAAGGCTTAATACCGATGATAAAATCCTTTTGATGATGCGTTATCAAGACGGCATGAGCGTCAAAGACATTGCAGAATCGCTCAATATTGGTGAATCGGCGATAAAAATGCGCCTCAAACGCAGTCGCGACAGGTTAGCGGATTTGATTCAAGATTTAGAAAAAAAAGAAAATAAGTAACTGCTTTTGATATGGAAAATCAAGATACGAATTTAGCCAACCTCTTTCAACAGTTGAGGAGTCAATCTGAAAAAACAGAGATTCCCGATTTTAAATTGAAAGACGCTGTGTTTAGCACCATTGATGCGACCAGTTTAGTCGCTGATATTGTTGACCTTTTTACGGTTAAATTCATTCAGGCACAGTCTGAAGTTATTGACGCTGTACCTGAAAGTGAGTATAGTTTAGATGAAAAAGAACGCCTTTTCAAGGTATTAGAAAAGAAATACATGGAAAGAGGCCTTGATATTGAAAGAGAAAAATAAAATTAATATTTAAATAGATAAAAATGAACAGCTTGCAAAGATTGTGGGATTTATTCGCGGAGTCACTCCGTGTTTTTGCTGAAAAATTTATGGATACAATTCCGAGCATTTTGGTGGCCGTAATTGTTATTCTCATAGCATGGTTTTTAGCTCGATTGGTGTCGGGCGGCTTCGAAAGACTGCTCAAAACAGTCAAATTTGATAACTTTGTCGAAAGATTAAAGCTGACGGGTTTCTTACAGCAAGCTGGCATTCAATTGACACCCAGTAATATTATTGGAAGGTTTATTTACTGGATTCTTGTCCTACTTATCATCGCAACAGCTGCTGAAACGCTGAATTGGACGGCTGTTTCCTACCAAATTCAACGATTTTTAGAATATTTACCTAACCTCATTACCGGTATTCTCATTTTTGGTATTGGTGCTTATATCTCTACGTTGGTACGCGATTTTGTACGTAGTGGCACGAGTTCGCTCGGCATCAGCACGGGGCGCATCCTTTCGACGGTGATTTATTACGTTCTGTTCATCATGGTCATTTTGACCGCTTTAGAACAAGCCAAAGTGGATACACGACTACTGTCAACGAATTTATTGATGTTCATTGGTGCCATATTATTGGCAGCAGCTATTTCTTACGGTTTTGCATCGCGTGAAGTGTTGTCGAATATATTAGCCGGTTTTTTCAATAAAAGGAATTTTCAAAAAGGCATGGTCATCGAAATAGATGGCATTCGCGGTAAGATTATCGAAATGAGCAATGTTGCTATAACGATACAAACATCTGATACTGAACGTGTTGTGATTCCATCACATCAACTGATGACGAGTAAAGTGAAAATTATTAAAGAAAAATGACCCCCTCAGTACTATGACCAAAAAGTTTATTGAAACAAGGTATTATAAGTCCGTAAGGACTGGCACAGTTTATAGAAAAAGAATATCAAGTCTTTACATAAGATGCGTCGCACCGTCACCTTTTTTCTATTCAAACACCCATGTTGGTGTCGGTGCTACGCACCTTAATAAAAATTGGGCAGATATTGTTCTATAAATCGTGCCAACCATAACGGGTTTTTGCTAAAGTTACTTTAACGTACTTTTGGGTCAGAGTACTCATTATAAATCACGTATCACGTTCGAGGAACTTTTGAAGTTCCTCGAACGTGTTGCATTTTTAAATACGCCTTTCTTTACTTGTTAAAATCACATTCTTTTATAAGAGCCATGCCATTTCCGCAAAACGCTGGCCGCCTGTTTCCCCTGCGGCGTATAATCGCGCTCAATATAACCTTCATGCCCTTGCCCATCTGGAAACCATTTCCACAGGAAACCACCTTGCCACCATGATGTACTCGCAAACGTCCTATGCAAAGCATCTATTGCATTCATTTGCGCTAACTCATTGATATTTAAGGACTTAACACGTTGTTCTACTTCCCAACCTTTGCCAGCACAACCGTCAACACTCATATAGCCATATTCCGTAAAAACAATCGGCTTCTTTATTTTTAATTGAAATGCTTTGATTTGTTCAAAATACGGTTTCCATGCTTCACAGAGTTCTGATACTGAGGGGGTCTCTTTGTCCAACATAGGCATATAGGCATTGATACCCACAAAATCCAAAGCGTCCCAAAACGGAATAACAGGATATTCGTCCCAATTTGAGGAATAAGTCAGTTTGCCTTTATATTGTTGACGTATTTTAGCAATCAAACCACGCCAAAATTGCTCTCTTTTGACCGTACTAACTTTAAATTCAGTGCCAATACAAATGGCTTCCACATTCATTTCAACGCCTAATTTGACGAAACGCATGATGTATTTTTCATAATCACGCTCCCATTTTTCCCATTCTGCATCGGTGGCATAGTCCAAACCGCCCGTCCAACCACCTGGCACATAAACTTGTGGTTTCAACATAACCCTTATACCTGCCTTATGTGCGGAGTCAATCGTCACACGTACACCTTCGAGACGTTCGCCCCACCAATGCCCACCAAAGTCAGCATAATGCACCGCCGCTTCGCCAACCCGCGTAAAACCATAAGGAATCGTCGCAATCCAATCGGCATTGACGGATTTAACTTCGTTCATCACCGCGCCGGTAAAGGGTCGAGGTGGCGCAACAAAACTCAATCCTGACATTTTGGGCGATGGGCTTACGGTAACTTCGTTTAGCTCTTCGTTGGTATTGGTTTGGGTCACAAGAGGTTCGGACATAGACAAGGAAGCCGTGTTATTAGTCGGTTGTGTTGAACAATTTTTCATTAAAAAAAATGAAACAAAAAGAGGTAATATGTAAAGATGTGTTGTCCGCATTACAGTTATTTTTAAAAATGGGTATTTATAAATATTGCAAGTTATACATGTCTAAATTAATGATAATAAATTATTTACAATAAAATCACTAACAATTATCCGTTTTCCATTATCCACTATCAGTTATTCTTTCACTGTTCCTTCAATGACAAGTTTCTCTGCTTTGCGTTGACCACGAATCCAAACAGTTATTTTTTTGCGAAAATAGCCCGTTTGTTTGCCATCAAAAGAAACAGTTATTTGACCACTCGCTTTTGGCAAAACAGGAGTCGTTGCCCAATCCGAAGCCGTGCAACTGCAATCTGTCCGAACGTTGTCAATGACAAGAGGTTTGTCTGATAGGTTTTTAAAAGTGAAAATATGAACGGCTTCGCTACCCTTCAGTATCTCGCCAAAATTATGCTGTGTGGACGTGGTCCATTCGATGTTAGCGTCTAAGGTAAGTAAAAAAGGCAATAAAAAAGAAAATATCAGCGGCATAGTCATTCTTATTTTTAAACAAAAGGAAATAAAACAAGGGTTTTAAAGCGTTTATACATCAAATCCAAAGATAAAACGCAGACGGTGGAAAAAACATTTTAAATTTGCGTTTTTAAATCAAAACTCATTTCACTCATTAAAACGTATAAATATCATGTTTGGTAATATGTTTGGCAATTTTGAAGAAAAACAAGCCGAAATGGCGGCAAAAACGGCAGCTATTGTCGTTGAAGCCACAGTTGGTGGCATCAAAGTTGTTGCCAATGGCAATAAAGAAATCGTCAATATCTCCATTTTAGACCCCTCAGTATTAGCCGATAAAGAGCAGTTGGAAGATGTCTTAATCGCCGCTGTCAATCGTGAACTCGAAGATGCAGGTTAAAAAGCGGCAGTAGAAATGCAAAAATCAATGCAAGCCATGTTGCCGCCCGGTTTAGGCGGTTTGGCAGATATGTTTAAAGGCGGTGGCACGTAAAATTTTAAAGGGTTTTGAGCGTTTTTAAAATTGATAAATAGCGTTATGGCACACAGATTGGACGGATACGACGGATTTTCGCTGATTTTTATTGTTATAATTTTATTGAAAAAATCGGCGAAAATCCGTCGTATCCGTC
>JAYTUR010000290.1:0-8444 GCA_043744475.1 Saprospiraceae bacterium
GAACACTAAATAATGGATAACGGATAGTGTATAAATGAAAAATGCCAAACGTTGATTTCTCTACGTTTGGCATTTTTCATTATGCACTATCCGTTATCCATTATCAACTAAGAATTATTCCTTATTCGCCAACTGTCCACAGGCGGCATCAATGTCCTTGCCACGCGACTTGCGCACCGTAACAGCGACGCCGTTATCACTTAAATATTGCGCAAACCGGTCAATATTATCTTCAGCGGATTTCAAAAAAGGTGCGTTGTCAATCGGATTGTATTCTATGATATTGACGCGGGCGGGAATGCGTTTGCAGATTTTAACTAAATTTTTAGCATCTTCAAGCGTATCATTGAAGTTTTGAAAGGCGATGTATTCAAACGTGATGCGATTCTTTGTTTTACTATAAAAATAATCCAAAGCCTCGACAAGTGCCACGAGGTTGTTACTCTCATTGATGGGCATAATTTCATTGCGTTTCACATCGTCAGCGGCATGAAGCGAAATAGCAAGGTTGAAACGCACATCGTCATCTGCCAATTTTCGAATCATTTTAGCAATACCTGCCGTCGAAACAGTGATGCGTTTAGGAGAGAAATTCAAACCTTCTGAAATCAATGCCACACTTTTTATGGTATTGGAATAATTCAACAAGGGTTCACCCATGCCCATATAAACCACATTGGTCAATGGATGCCCAAAAGTTTCTATCGAATGGCGGTTGACGATGGCAAATTGGTCATAAATTTCAGCTGGGTCGAGGTTGCGAATGCGTCCCATGCGCCCCGTTGCACAAAACGTACACGTCAAAGAACAGCCTACTTGCGTTGACACACAGACCGTAAAACGATTGTCTCGCGGCACGGGAATCAAAACGGCTTCAATCATAAACCCGTCGTGCAATCGGTAACGACCTTTCAAAGTGCCGTCCAAAGAGTGCTGCAATTTGTCTTCTGTGATGGCATTAATCAAGAAGTTTTCTTTCAATATTTGACGAAAATCCTTAGATAAATTGGTCATGTCATCAAAATTCGTCGCTGATTTTGTCCACAGCCACTCATAAATCTGTGCAGCACGGAATTTTTTTTCACCCAAAGCGATGATGTCCACTTCCAATTGTGCTTGATTGAGCAGACGAATGTCCTTTTTTATCTTTTCCTTAATTTCAGTCATTAGTAATTATTAGTAGAGCGTTGAATACACGTTTGGTAAACTTTTAAAGTTTTCTAAACGCGCGCATAACTCATTGATTATCAACGTTTAAAAATTTTTAAAATTTCGTAAATGTGCGTTACACGCAGCTGTTATTTTTTCCAAAACAAACCGACACGCCGTTTGATATCCTCACGGATATTGATATAAAAAATATTAAAATCTCCTGCGTGGTAGTTTTTGCTGCGTATCAAAGCACTGCCTCTAAATTTGGGTTTGCTTATCCACAAAATCCCTTTATAAATTTGAGCATCGGTTAGTCTCTCGCTTGTTTTTTTAAAACCTAACAAGACACCACCTTTATGTTTTTCATGAGAAACATAGTCCTTATCGGTTGACATACTGAGGGGGTTGACGACTGCAATATTATCACTCGTTGGGAACTTCGGTTCAAACCCTTTTTCAAAGGTGCGCCATGAGCAAAAACAGCCTGTTTGGTCTGGATTGTCGCAAACAGGGATGGTTTTAAAAGCCGTTTTTGGAACGGGCAAACCGATGATATAAGCGACGACAAGCTTGTTTTTTAAGGGTTTATCGTCAAAAAATTCTTTTAACAGTCGTCCTGCGTGCTGTGTGCCTTGCGAATGTGAGGCAATAATGATAGGACGACCATTGTTCCATGTCTTCAAATAATATTCAAATGCCGTGCGGACATCGTCATAAGCAATATCAAAGGCTTGCTTTGCTGAAACCTTATCTTTTGTGAAATACGCAGCTATATGGGCTTGCCGATAACGAGGCGCATAAATGCGTGCCGAACCATTGAACAAACTGCCTTGATATTGAATCGAACCGTTATCGGTTTTGTCGTTCAATTTTTTGCTGTTTACATCGCCATTCCATTGGTCATTGCCGCGCTTATTGGTATAAGTGGTTGGGTGTATGAAAAAAACGTCCACATCAGCCGTTGCTTGCTCATTTTTGAAACCTGTATTAGCGGGGACTAAATCGGCTGGGTCGCTTTTGTCGGGGTGCGCTGCCCAATATTTGAGGTCGGCATACTGAGGGGTCGGGGGAATTTTATTTTTATCGAATGCCATCGTCGGCTTTTTTGAAGCGCAACTTTGCAACAGAATCATGCCTAAAAGAAATAAAAGCACGTTTTGAGAGCGACTGATTTTTAAGAAAATAATTTTATTTTTAAATAAATACATGATTATCAATGGTTTGCGTTAAAACAAAAATACGAACTAAACGCTGTTTTGGATTTTACTTTTGTTCCAAAATTATGACAAAATATCAACCATTTCCAACCAATGCGGATTAATCGTTTGGTGATATTTGATAGACTCTTCAAACGGCGTGTAAGAAATTTCATTGGCAACTTGACCAAGCGCAACACCGACTTTACCGTCTCGCAATGCTCGAACTGCTTCCAAACCCAATCGGCTTGCTAAAACACGGTCTGCTACTGTTGGACTGCCGCCACGTTGGATATGACCTAAAACGGTTATACGAATGTCCTTTGACAACAGTCTATCTCTGATTTGTTTCACCACTTCAAACGCATCGCCGGCTTCGTCGCCTTCGGCAATGATGACAATACTTGCCCGTTTTTTATTTTCATAATTGGTATTCAATGTATCCACCAATGCATTGAGGTCAGTAAACGATTCTGGCACAAGCACCGCCTCCGCACCTGTGGCAATGGCAGCCCGCAAAGCAATAAAACCCGCATCGCGTCCCATAACCTCAACAAAAAAGACACGTCCATGCGAATTAGCTGTATCTTTTATATTATCAATGGCATGCATTGCCGTATTAACCGCCGTATCGTAGCCGATGGTGTAATCCGTACCGTACAAATCGTTGTCAATCGTACCGGGCGTACCCACGATGCGGATGTCAGGATATTCGCCCATGAACACCAAAGCCCCTGTAAATGTGCCATTGCCACCACAAGCCACGATGCCTTCAATACCGAATTTTTGCAGATTGGCGTAAGCCTGCTGACGACCTTCGACGGTCATAAATCGCGCAGAACGGGCAGTACCGAGCTTCGTACCACCGAGTTGTAAGATATTTGAGACATCTTTCGAGGTCATTTCAAACATATCGCCATCAATCAGTCCTTCATAACCATTGCGGATGCCCACAACGTTCATACCATAATATAAAGCAGTACGTACCACTGCCCGCACGTTAGCGTTCATGCCTGGCGAATCGCCACCTGAAGTAAATACAGCTATTTTTTTCATAAATATTTGATTTTCAATTTGTTTGTTTTAATAGATCTCTCAGTATCCGCTCACATTTCAGCACAAAGAAACGACAGAACGAGGTTTTTTCTTATTTTTTTGAGACGTAAAAGATAATTTAATTTCGACGAGTGGGCTTTTTCCAGGATATATTTTTCACTCTAAATCAAGGTGTTTTTTAAAAAACGCACCCACTTCCTCTTTTGTCGGTTGCGCCACGGGACGTACAATCCGAAAGCCAATAAAAGGGGCATCGGCATTCCACCACTTACTTTTAGGAATTTGAGGGTCACGACGATTCCAAATTGGGTCGGATTTTATGCGATTGGCGGGGCGTAAGTCCGTCGCTTTATCGCTGAAACAGCCCCCTTTGAGGGTTCGGGGATGCCGTTCTGTGGGCATTACTGAGGGGTCAGTATCCGTTGTAGCTTGTGTATAATCAGGGCGGTATTCATCTAAAGTCCATTCCATGACATTGCCCAACATATCGTACAATCCCCAATCGTTGGGCTTCAATTCGCCCACTTTGTGGTATTTATCCTTGCTATTTTGCGAAAACCAAGCATATTCCTTTAGCTTTCGGGCATCGTCGCCGAAAGGATATGTCGTTGAAGTATTGGCTCTACAAGCGTATTCCCACTCGGCTTCGGTTGGCAAACGATAGAAAATGCCTGTTTTTTGATACAGCCATTTGCAAAACATCAGCGCACCGTATTGCGACATACTGTTGGCAGGAAAGCCGCCTTGTTTGCCCATGCCTAAAGTGAGGTCTATATAAGGTGGACTTGGGCGCGTGATGCCGTCAGGCTTTGGGTCACTGTCTTTTTCTTCATCTCGAAAAAAATCGTATTGGTCGTAAGTGACCTCATAGACGGACATATAGAAAGCAGAGATATTTATTTTGCGTAATGTACTCTCATCTGCGTCCCGTCCTTTTTCCGATTCAGGGCTGCCCATCATAAAACTGCCAGCGGGAATGGGTGTCATTTTCAAGGCAATATTAGTGCCTTTCACCGTTTGCTCGTAGGCCTGATTATCGGTTTGAGCGAGTAGAAAAGTAGGAAAAAAGGCGATTAAAAGTAGTTTTTTCATAAAAAATAGGCTTTTTTTAGTTTTTTTTTAATAAAAATACTGAGGGGGCTATTTTGCAAAAACGGTCTCAATTTATGGAAAAATATTTTGTAAAATGGCTGCTTTGCACCGACTTAATCTTTCCTTTTTTATTCTCTAAAATCAATAAAGCCGTATGAGGGTATTTTTTAATCAAACGTTTTGCTTTGCGAATGGGTAAAACGCTACACGCCGTCGCCAACCAATCTGCCGTTGCACCGTCGGGCGCAATGACTGTCACATTACGCTGATGGGTTAAGCCCAAACCCGTTTTGGGATTAACGATATGAGAATAACGTTTGCCATCCTTTTCAAAAAATTGGTACATATCGCCTGATGTTGCAACAGCTTGATTCTCAATGGATAGGAATCGAGGCATCAGTTTTTTATCTGAATTTGGGAGACTGATGCCAATTTTCCAACCTTCGGGTTTGGGTTGCCCAAAGCTTGGTTTTTTACCCGCTACGAGGTCGCCACCTGCATCAATAAGGCAGTAAGGGAAGCCATTTTTTGTCAAAATATCAGCAACTTCTTGGGCTGCAAACCCTTTGACGATGCCGCCAAAATCCAAAAGCACCCCCTCAGTATTGAACCGTATTTGAGGCGTATTTTCATCGATTTCGATGTTTTTAAAGCCGGTTTTGCGCAAAGCGGCTTGTAATTCTGCATCATTGGGCATCTGCTTTGTCTTTCTGGCTTTGCGCCAAACTTTGACAATTTGCCCAACTGTTATATCAAAACAGCCATTCGTGATTTTATAGGCATTGGCCGAAATTTTCAATAAATGATGCAAATCCTTTGAAATGGGTTGCCAGATATGTGTTTTTTGGCAAACCGTATTTATTTCACTGGTTTCGAGATAGTCACTAAAAATTTGGTTCAATGAATCAACACGTGAGTAGGCTTTTTCAATAATCGGCAAAAGGGCAAGCGAATCATCAGTGAATACAGTGACGACAAAAGGCGACCCCATTTTTGGTCTTTGAAATGTGCATTTTGATAATTGGGAAAAAGCAGAAAATGGCACAAGAAGTAAGAGAATAAAGCTGGCTTTAAATGGTTTGAAAGTCATAAGCTTTTAATATTAAATTTAAAACCCTACATAAAATATATTTATAGTCACTCACTGTTTTTCGCTTCGCTCAAAAGGCGTGCTTTTGATTTTTTTTAAGGTTGAACCTATTTTAAAGAAAAAATCCAAGATTTTTTCTTTAAAATAGGTTCAACCCGATAGATATATACTTGTACGCTTTTCGAGCGTAGCGAGAAACAGTGAGTGATTGCGCTTTTAAAATTTATGTAGGGTTTCAAAATAGTAAATAATTTGTTATTAACAATTTGGGTTCAAACTTTGGTTTGCAAAGCGAGTGTTTTGTCGAAATTAGAACGAAAAACGGAGGCTAATGCGCTGATGAATGAAGCTGCGCCATTGGGCAGTATGAATGAAATTCATAATTATGCCTGAACATTGTTCAATCAGAAACGGACAAAAGGAGCCTTGATATTTTTAAATTGAATGTGGAGAAAAATCCAAATACTTTTACAACCAATATGGATATGATGCGAGCCTATTCGGCTATCAGGGACTACAAAAAAGCAGTTGAATTTGCTCATAAATCCTTGCCACAAGCACCCGACTTAGGTAATAAAGTTAATGTAGAAGCTTGTATCAAAAAATTGCAGGAAGAAAAAGATGTGAACTAAATAGTGGTTGAGATACTGTGTTCGGGGAATTTTCAAAATTCCCCGAACACAAAATCCTAAAATTTATAGCTCATAATTGGGTGCCAATTTATTATTGGAGCTTTCACTAGAATAGAATTCGTTCACATAATTCACGGTTTCTTCAATGTCATCGGTTATCAAAAAGAGGTCTAAGTCTTTCAGATTGATATTATGTTCTTGTTCGAGCATGATGTCGTGAATCCAACTGCGTAAACCGTTCCAGAAGCTCGTGCCGACTAAAACAATAGGCACACGCGTGATTTTTCCCGTTTGAATCAAGGTTAAGACCTCAAACAACTCATCCATCGTTCCGAAACCACCCGGTAGGACGACAAATGCCTGTGCATATTTGACGAACATAACTTTACGAACGAAAAAATAACGGTGGTCTAAACTTTTGTCATCGTCAATATACGGGTTGTGGTGTTGTTCGAAAGGTAGTTCAATATTTAAACCAACAGAAGTACCGCCTGAAATTTTAGCCCCTTTATTGCCTGCTTCCATGACACCTGGCCCACCACCTGTAATGACACCATAGCCTTCCTCAGTGAAACGACGCGCGATATCAATCGCTTTTTTATAATGTGGGTGATCGGGTTTGGTACGTGCCGACCCAAAAATGGATACGCAAGGGCCAATTGTATTCAATTTTTCAAAACCATCAACAAATTCAGCCATTACCTTAAACATCGTCCAAGCATTTTCGCCTTTCATTTTGGTCCATTCTTTACGGCGTTTATTGGGTGAGCCGTTTTGTAATTCAATAGCCATAAACTTATAATTTTACTTTAGTTAAAAAAAAATAAACCCTTTGTCTTGTACGTTGCGTATCAGACAAAGGGTGACAAACTTAATATTTTTTTAATAAAAAATGTAATATTTTTACTGAGGGGGTCAAAATTTAATCCCAAAAGTCAATACATAATCATTGAAAGTGTAGGCATTGGTCACTTTTTGCTCCAAATTAGCTTGTGTTGAGAGAACTTTATAAGGTGTATAGTTCTCTTTTTGCGTCCGTTGTTGCCAAGCAAAGTCCATAAAAAAGTAACGCCCACGCAATCCAACCCCAGCATTAATGGTCGTATTCCAAAAATCTTTGTCCTGACGTGGCGAGCCATTTAAGCCTGCTCCTGCCCGAAAACGGAAAATATCATAGACATATTCACCGCCAAAACGAATGTTTAAGGCACTTTTGTAGCGGTTCGTAATTTGTGCGTTGACATCATTTTGGGTGACAACGAACTCTTTGTCCAAAGCAAAGTTTGATTTACCGTAATCTGCCCATTCAACATCGGCACTTAAAAAACCTGATTTGCCAATAATTAATCCAGCACTACCGATGAAACGCCAAGGAGTTGATAGCTTATATTTAAACTCCCCATTAGGTGAGGCAGCTTCAGTGCTGTAACGCAAACTGTCAGTATAAACGTAGTATAGTTTGTTGTTATAGCTATCATTCATACGATATTTAGTGGGTGTGTGAACGGCAATGCCAAAGCGTAAGGCTTGTGTTGGACGCACAATAGCGCCTATTTTTGCATTGATGCCAATGCCTGTTGTCGTCAAATTTTGATCGAATTGTAGTTTTTCAAAAAACGGCACTTCCTTACGTGTATCGTCTTCGTTATACACTTTAGTTTCTGTAAAACGGACAAAAGGAACACCGATAGTGCCGCCTATTTGCAGTTTTTCATCGTAATTGCCGGCATAAGAAATAACCATTTCGTTGACACCGCCTCTGGTTTCTATCACTTGACTTTTAGAAACACCTGCTGCGGGGTTTAAGTCGAAATCGGTGGTGTATTTGCGGACATTATTGACGGTTTTTGTATAAATAGCCCCTGTCGAATCTGCCAATTTGCTTTCAAAAACATCGAGACCTTCAATATTGGCTTGGTCGCGGAAACGAGCCGTGATAGAGCCTTTCGTCGTGCCTTCATAGAAAAGATTGCTGCTAAAATCTTGAAGCCGATTGAAGCCAATGGCAAAATTGCGTGTTTTCCATTTTGAAGAAGGGTCGCCGTCATTGTTAAAAACAAGTCCGAGGTTGTCTATGGAAAACTTTGAAAAGCGTTGAGTAGCTGCGTCTTTTCCACCATTTTCAAGGAGAGAAGTGGTTTTTGCCCCATGAAACGAAGGTGAAAAAATAAATTCGCCACTCCGATATGTAGCTAAACCTGCGGGGTTGGTTGAAAGGGTTGAAAA
>JAYTUR010000291.1:0-2185 GCA_043744475.1 Saprospiraceae bacterium
TTACCCGCACTGCCATTGCTTCTTTGTCGGACAAAGTCATCGCCATTCATTTAAAAGCGGATAAAAAAGGGCAAATTTCATTCAACGTCTTGTTTGAAAGTCCACAAAAAACAACGGTTTCAACGGATAAAAACAGCTTGATACTCAGGGGTATCACAAGTAACCACGAAGGCATTGAAGGCAAAGTGAAATTCACGTCTATCGCGCGCATTGTTCCCAAAGGTGGTAAAATGACGGCTTCCGAAAAGGCTTTGAGCGTTGAAAATGCCGATGAAGCCACTATTTATATATCCATTGCCACCAATTTCACAGATTATCAAACGCTTTCGGGTGATGAAAATAAAAAATGCGAGGCTCTTTTGACCCCGTCAGTAAAAAAGCCGTTTAGTGCGCTTTTAAAAAATCACATCGCCGCTTATCAAAAATATTTCAATCGTGTTGCCTTAGATTTAGGCACAACCGATGCCGCGCAATTGCCAACCGATGAGCGGATTAAAAACTTCGCTTCGAGCAATGACCCGCAATTGGTGTCGCTTTATTTTCAATTTGGTCGGTATTTATTGATTTCATCTTCTCAAAAAGGCGGTCAAACGGCTAATTTGCAAGGCATTTGGAATGATAAAATGTCGCCGCCGTGGGATTCAAAATACACGATTAATATCAATACTGAAATGAATTATTGGCCCGCCGAAAACACTAATTTGGCAGAAATGCACGAGCCTTTGATTCAGTTGGTCAAGGATTTGTCCGTAACAGGTCGCCAAACGGCAAAAACGATGTATGGCGCAAACGGTTGGATGGCGCACCACAATACGGATATTTGGCGCAGTACGGGCTTGGTGGACGGTGTGTTTTGGGGTATGTGGATGATTAGCAATGCGTGGCTTTCGAGCGGTCATTTGTGGGAACGTTATGCCTATAATGGTGATGTAAATTATTTAAAGTCGGTGTATCCGATTATGAAAGGCGCAACGGAGTTCTTTTTAGATTTTTTAATTGAAGAAAAAAAACACGGTTGGTTGGTCGTCAGTCCGAGTACTTCGCCCGAAAATGCGCCAGAATCACGCCCAAATATCTCCATTACTGAGGGGGCAACGATGGACAATCAAGCTGTATTTGAGCTTTTTACGAAAACCATTCAAGCCGCTGAAATTCTAAAAACAGATGCTGATTTCATTAAAAAAGTTAAAATTGCCCTTGAAAAACTGCCGCCGATGCAAATCGGGAAGCACGGACAACTGCAAGAATGGCTCGAAGATTTGGACAATCCAGAAGATAAACATAGGCATATATCACATTTATACGGTTTATTTCCTGCGGGGCAAGTGTCACCTTACCGCAATCCCGAATTATTTTCAGCCGCCCGCACCACTTTGGAACATCGGGGCGATATTTCAACAGGTTGGTCAATGGGTTGGAAAGTCAATTGGTGGGCAAGGCTTCAAGACGGTAATCGGGCTTTGACATTGATAAAAAACCAACTTTCACCGCCCGTTATAGCTGAAAGAAGTATGAGTGGCGGCACGTATCCCAACCTTTTTGATGCGCATCCACCTTTTCAAATTGACGGCAATTTTGGTTGCACAGCGGGTATTGCTGAAATGTTGATGCAAAGCCACGATGGCACAATTCACCTATTACCCGCTTTGCCCGATGCTTGGAAAAGTGGTTCAGTCAAAGGTTTGAGAGCAAGAGGTGGTTTTGAAATAGTGACGATGACATGGCAAAATGGCAAAATTACGAACTTAGTCATTAAGTCAAATTTGGGTGGTAATTGTCGTTTAAGATTACCTAATTTATTGTCAATCAATGGTTTGAAACGTGTTACTACTGAGGGGGTCAATCCCAATCCATTTTATCAAACAGAAACTATTAAAACACCTTTAGTAGTTGATAAAAACAAGGTAAATAAAGTTTCTATTCCTTCAACGGAAGTTTTTGATTTGAATACAAAAGCAGGTGGTATTTATGAATTCAAGGGTTAAATATTTATTTTTCAAATGTGTAAGGTACATTATTTCTAAATATTATAAATCAAACAAGAATGTTCAACAAAATTAAAAATTTGGTTAAAGTTATTCCTTTAACTTTTTTACTTTTTAGCACAGAACGCACAATGGCGCAAGATGGTACAATTTATCCACTCGAGGCACCAAGCGAACCCAAAGCCATTTTGCTTAATACA
>JAYTUR010000292.1:0-2181 GCA_043744475.1 Saprospiraceae bacterium
TAGACGCTGAAATTACTGAGGGGTCTATCGTTAAAGGTAAAATTGTCAATATCGAAGACTACGGCGCATTTTTGGAAATCAATGCCGGTGTCGAAGGTCTTATCCACGTTAGTGAAGTAACTTGGGCGAATACACCGATTGCTGCCAAAGAGTTTTTCAAACTCGGCGAAGAGCGTGAAGCACGTGTTGTCACTATTGATCGCGCTGACCGCAAAATGTCATTGTCTATCAAACAACTCACAGGCGACCCTTGGAATATCGTTGAAGAAAAATACGCTGTTGGTACACGTCATAAAGGTGAAGTTAAAAACATCACACAATACGGTGTTTTCATCGAATTGGAACCGGGTGTTGGCGGCATGATTCACATCAGTGATTTGTCTTGGACAAAACGTTTCGCTCATCCTTCCGAGTTTACAAAGGTCGGTCAAATGATTGACCTCATTATTCTCGAAATTGATAGCCACACACGTAAATTGTCGCTCGGTCACAAGCAAGTTGAAAACGACCCTTGGGACAACTTCGAATCAGTGTTCCCTATCGGTTCATTGCACGATGCAACGGTTTTGCGTAAAGATGATCGCGGTGCTATCGTTACTTTGCCACACGGCTTAGAAGCATTTGCGCCTGTGAAACACATTCGCAAAGAAGACGGCACAACGGCAGAAGTTGACGAAGTGCTTAAAGTAAAAGTTATTGAATTTAATCGCGATGACAAACGTATCCTCGTTTCTCATTCACGTTTCAACGACGATATTCGTCGTGAAGCGGACGATGCTGCTCGCAAAGAGAAAAGAGCTGAAGACGCAGAAGCCCGTAAAGATGTTGAAAACGTTCAAAAAGGTGTTGAAAAAGACACTCTCGGGGACTTATCTGCTTTATCTGCTTTGAAAGAGCAATTCGATAACCAATAAGTTGATACTTTTAATATCTAAATATTAAGGTTAAACCATATTTTGATAAATCCCCGACGGCTGTGCTGTCGGGGATTTTTTTTAACTAATCCAGTTTAAACTTAATTGGCAACGTATAAGCAACCCTGACAGCTTTACCGTCTTGTTTACCCGGTTTCCAATTGGGCATCATTGAAATAACCCGAACAGCTTCTTTTCCTAAGGAATAATCCGTTTTTTCGACGATTTTATTGCCTTTAATGCCGTTCGATTCAAGCAATGTGATTGTATCCCTAATAATAACAGGTACGTCTCTTTTTATTTTGACATTGGTAATTGTCCCATCTTTTTCAACCACAAAACCCACATAAACAGTGCCTTGCCCACCCGCATCTCTTGCTATTTTGGGATATTTGATATTTTCACCCAAAAATTTATACAAAGCTGTTATACCTTGTGGAAATTCTGGACTTTGTTCGACAATCGTAAAAACAGGCTCTGCCCCATTCTTTTCTGCTTGCTGTTTGTCTATTTGCAGCTTAAACGCCTTCTTTTCGTCATCCAATTTTTGCGCTTTTTGTTCGACAACACTTTTTTGTGAACCATGACCAACAACGACCATCTCATCGAGCTTTCCTACTTGTTGCATTGACGCTTTTTGCTCATCATCCAATTTTTGTTTATATTGAACCATCGCTTTTTGTTCAGCCTCCAACTTTGCGGCATCAACATTTTCTTTTTTAAAGAACTTTTCCATTTCGGCTTTTGAACCTTTGTATCGCTCAATATGCCCATCTTTGAATGTTATGGTTATTTGCGTATTGAATTCCTCTTTCGATTCAATATTCATCTGCTCAATTTGCTTTTCATCAACCAATTTTAAATCGGATAAAGGTTTGAATGTCGTGTCAGCAACAGAATACTGAGGGGTCTCTTTTTGAGACAAATCATTGATAACTAAAGGCTTATCAGATATATTATTAACGATATTTTCGTCAATCGTTTTAACAACTTTATCACTCAAAGCCTCCGTTTTAGCTAAAATAGGCGTTTCAGGAGAAGCCAAAGCCGCCGTTAAAATCAAAAAAATAGGTGCAGCCAAAGCGTATTTTATGAGTGCAGGGCGTTTAGATTTGTTCCGAGTCATCATCAGAATGCGTTTTTTTAATTGTGAAAAAAAATGATTAGATATATTGCTTGTCAGCGACAACGCCATTCCGGATTGTTGTTGTCGCAATAAGAGCCGTCCATACTGAGGGGTCGCATTGTCGCGCAAAACCGCTTCATC
>JAYTUR010000293.1:0-2180 GCA_043744475.1 Saprospiraceae bacterium
AGGTCACTTGTGCGCAAATTGACATTAGAACGGATGCCTTCCTCCTTTTTTTGAACCAAACTAAACATACCCACCAAAGCCGTTTTGGTCACGTGGTCATCGAGTTCTGTATTCGTTTTATTCGCAAACGGTATTTTATTGTAAGCTGTGGTCGCTTCCCGCCAATACGTCCGCGCATTGACTTTATCTAAAGACGCTTGAATAATCGGTTTAAATTCAGCAACCAAAGCATCAGTCGTCGTTTTTTCTAAATAACGCGTTGCAGCATCAGAATTACCTGTTAGGATGCTCATTGCGTCCTTAAAACTCATTTTTTTGATAGCCGCCAAGAAAATCGGCTTTGCTTTTTGGGCTGCATCTTCTGCTGCGCGATTCATGCGTTCAGTCAAATCAGCTTCAATATTGCTAAAACCGGGAACGACTTTGAGTTTATTGACGACATTTTGCGCTTCTGTGGGCATCAAAATTTTATACGGACTTTTAAAATAACCATCTTTCGCCGATAAAAAATCAGTTGCTTCGCTCAAACCGATGTTCAAGGCTTCTTTCAAACCATTACCGACCTCCTCTTGCGAGAGAGGATTACCGCCTTTAAGCTTATTATTGACTTTTTCTTCTGCTTTTTTCAAAATATTGCCAAATTGAGCAAACGTGCATTGCACGGAAAGCAAAGCAGCAAAGAGTAGAATTGATTTCTTCATTGTGTGTCATGATTTTTTTGACTGTGAATTAATGACCTTTAAACGCCCAAAACGCCATTCTTGATGCAGAAACGAAAATGTTTAAGTTTTTTTTAACCATAACTCAAACAAATGTAAAAGTAAAATAGAGATGTAAGTTTTATGGTTTTATAGCAAAAAAAATATCAATACGGGTCAACATCCACCAAAACCCGTACATTGGAGTACCCCTCAGTATGATTGAGCAAATAAGTCGCTTCCTGAATGATTTGTTTGGCAGTTGCCAATTTCGTCACATCACTTTCCATTTTCACCAAATAATTCAAAATATAGTAAGTATTGACCCGTTCGACAAGCGGAATCGCAGGACCTTGAACCCTATCACCGAGTCGTTCTTTCAATATTTTTGTAAAAACCCTTGACGCATCGCGTAAAACTTCAGGTTTTTTATGCTTCAAATTAATACCAATCAACCGATAATAAGGTGGATAAATGAAGTTTTTACGCTCCAAAATTTCTCTTTTGAAAAAACTTTGAAAGTCGTTGTTTTGCACATCTTTCAAAACCAAACTCTTAATATCAAAAGCTTGAATGATAACCTTACCGCGTTTGTTTTTCCGTCCTGCGCGACCACTCACTTGCAAAAGCAACTGAAAAGCCCGTTCAGAAGCCCTAAAATCTGGAAATTTCAACAAATTATCGGCAGATAAAACGCCGACCAAACCCACATTTTCAAAATCCAAACCCTTTGTCACCATTTGCGTACCGACCAAAATATCCACTTGTTTTTCTTCAAAGTCGTTGATGATTTTTGAATGAGCCGTTTTTGAACGGGCTGTGTCCCAATCCAAACGTCCAATTTTGGCATCGGGCAAATGTATTTTCAATTCATCTTCAATTCGTTCCGTTCCGAAACCTTTGATAACCAATGTATTAGCACCACAAGCAGGGCAATCTTTTGGCAACTTTATGGTATAACCGCAATAGTGACAATTGAGCGTATTTTGAAATTTATGATAGGTCAAAGTCACATCGCAGTTCTTACATTCACTCGTCCAACCACATGTCGAGCAAGCCATTGTGGGCGCGTAACCACGTCGGTTTTGAAACAGAATCGCTTGTTCACCACGGCCCAAAGCAGCTTTGAGTTCTTCCACAAGGCGGCTTGTGAAGTTACCGACCATCGTTTTGTTCTTCAATTCGGTGCGACTGTCCACGATTTCAATTTCAGGCATTTGCAAACCGCCAAAACGCTCCGTCATTTCCACAAGCCCATATTTCTGCTGCGATGCATTATAATACGTCTCTACTGAGGGGGTCGCTGTGCCAAGCAAAACCTTTGCTTTGTAGAGCGAAGCGAGAAAAATCGAAGCATCGCGGGCGTTATAGCGCGGCGCGGGGTCTTGCTGTTTGTAACTTCCGTCGTGTTCTTCGTCAACAATAACAAGTTTTAAATTTTTAAAAGGCAGAAAAAGACTTGACCGCACACCCAAAATAATC
>JAYTUR010000294.1:0-2177 GCA_043744475.1 Saprospiraceae bacterium
TGAACAGCCTTGTGCAAGTAGGTATCGTTGAACGGTATTTTTGGCAACGAGGGCATGACAAAGGCGCGCACATTTTGTTGTGTATGAGAGCCGAAATGCAGACGCTCAATGAACTCGTTTTACCGAGTTTGAATGAGCATTTTAGTTACTATGTCGAAGATGTTCCTTCTGTTCGACCTTTTGAAAGCCCAGATTTTGAGCCCAATGATTCGATACAAACGGCTGTCTATCAACCAAATATAGAAGAATGGGGTGGGGCGATTGCTATGCCTATCATTGAGCGTTTTCAACAAAATTCAAGTGATGCTGTTTTAAATTTTATGGCTGCTAAAGCTGAAAAGTGGTCGCCGGTTGAAGCTTTTGCAACCGCATTTGAGTTGCACTTGGGCTTTGCCGATGCATCAGGCATGAAAAAAGATGAAGCGATTCAGTTTTTTGATTTTTGTTTGATGCGACATGCTCAAGAGCCTTTTTCATTGCAGCTTTTTGAGTATATGTATAAAAAACAAGAGAAGCCATTAGTCGAATTTACTCAAAAATTGTGGGCTTCTTTGAAAAAAGGTACGTTGTTCAAGGAGCGTTATTACAATAAGTACCTTGAAAATGCTTATTATACATCTGAAGATATAAAATTGACTTTTAGTAAACGCAGTCTTGATGTTGAGCCTAAATTTTCGTCTATTTGGACGCTTTATGCTAAACTTCTCGAAGATTCCAATAAACGTTTAGGCTTACATGGGCGGCATGAATTGTTGCTTTATTACGCCATTTTAAGGTCTTTGGAAAAGGTCAATGTCATTGAACTCTACTAAATTAACGGATAACTGAAAGTTGATAACGGATAATGGGAAAAATTATCCATTATCCACTTTCCACTTTCTGTTATCCACTATCCGTTAATTACCTGCCTTCTAATATTCAAGACGTTGATGACCACGATAGCTAACATCAACGCCACGCCTATGAAAATAACGGGAGTATCATATCCTTTGGTGACAGTAAAATCTTGTTTTGCTAACCAGTCCACAACAGCTATACGCGTGAGAGTTAAAACTCCAATAACTGTTATAAAAATGCCACTCAATAAGCGCAAAAGTGACCCCCTCAGTATGTGGGCAATATCGCTTGGGCGATAACCAATTTGGCGCAAAAGGGTGATGTCGGCCGCAGATTTTGAGATAATCAATTGATAATTAAGGATAAACACAAGTGTTGATAACAACATAAGTAAGATGCCAATGACTGCAAGCGCTAAGATTGTTGCATTGAGAATAGAACCCAATTTACCACCGATGAGCCTGCCTGTACTCAGTTCGTATCCATGTTCATTGAGGTAATTGCCAAGCGCTTTATCGTAGGGGTTTGCCACTTTTAGAAGAACTCGACCAGCACCTAAATCAGGTTGTTCACCAAATTGGTCATTAGCAAAAGCCATAAAATTTTCAGGAACGAGTATGGAATTGATGCGGTTACTAAAACCAATGATGCGTCCTGTAAAGGTCTTTTCGACTCCTTTTCCCCGAATATTGATGTCAAAACTAACTTTACGAATAGTTGAAGGCGTAAATTGTGGTAAGCCTTGACTGATGGCA
This sequence comes from Saprospiraceae bacterium, assembly GCA_043744475.1. Taxonomy (GTDB): domain Bacteria; phylum Bacteroidota; class Bacteroidia; order Chitinophagales; family Saprospiraceae; genus JAAFJT01. The sequence goes on from JAYTUR010000294.1 coordinate 1,593, forward strand.
AAACCGAAATTATAAAGTGCCAAATAATCCTTCGACATGATAATGGGTATTTCACTTTGACCTTCTTGCCAACGAAAATCGGGGTCTTGAACGTCGAGATGTTCGCGCGGAACAGATTCCAAAAAAAGTTCTGTATATAAATTGATGGCACTGCTTGATGCGCTGACTTTGAAACGATTGGCGGCAAAAGGGGCAATTGATTTTGTAAATGATTGATTACCAATGTCTTTTATTTCTTCAGGTTTGAAAACAGATTTGCCAAAAATAGTATTTGCCAAGCTGACTGGTTTGTTGAGAATAACGTAGTTGTCACCTTCTGACGACCCCCTCAGTATTTTTTGTAAATCTAACCATGTTTGAAGTGAAAATAAAAGCAACGTCAAGCCTATGAAAGCACCGATTGCCGCCCCGAAGACTTGTCCTATATTTCGGTTCTGAGTGAGCAGTTTTGTTAAGATATTAATAGACATAACAAAGATGAAGGATGAATGATGAAATTAGGGTGTATTAGTCGGGTGTGCAATAATGCCACTTTTATTTGTGTTCACAAAATAACCTCTTTGATTTATTGAAAAAGGTGTTGTC
>JAYTUR010000295.1:0-8399 GCA_043744475.1 Saprospiraceae bacterium
TATCGGCATTACTCATGCGTTGCTCTCGACCATTGATATACACCGACGCGGGCGTGCTGCTTGACAGATAAATATTACCGTCTTGGTCAATAAACAGCCCAGGCGTTTTCTCCATAACTTCCAAAGCATTGGTTGAAGTGAGGGCGAGTTGTTCCGCATCAACAACAGTTTTGTCATCTTCTTGCGTCATCAACGGTTTTTTAGAAACGATTTCAACACCATTTAGGACTTCGGTTTTTTCTGCCATCACAAAAGTAAAACTCGATTGGTCGTCAGTAATAGTCAAGCCTCGTTTTAAGGGTTTTAGACCTATAAACGTTGCAAAAATCAAGTATTGACGCTCTTTTCCAATGGTAAATTCGACAACACCCGCCGTATCTGTTACGCCTTTTTGTACTTTGAAAGTATCGGCTCGTTCTTTAATAACAACATAACTACCGACTATGGGCACTTGATTTTTCTCCGTCAATTTTATTTTCAGCGTAGGCGTTTGAGCAAAAATATTTAATATATAAAACAATGAGAACGTAAGGAATAAAAAGGATTTCATGCAGGATGAGTGTTTTTAGAAGGACTTTGATTTGTGATTTTTATAATTGAGGCACAAAGGTAAAGTATCTTATTGTTTACAAATGCTAAGTCGTGGACTTAATAGACCAATACTTATTTTGAGGAGTTCAATGACAGAAATGTTCGATGAAAAGGCTTGTTTTATTTTCAAATTTGCTAAAATACTGAGAGGGTAGCTTTGGCTCGTTGTAAGGGTTGTTGATTTGTCTTTTCAATCGGAATAACCGACTGCGTAGCGGTCATCGTGGGTTTTACCTGTGGCATTATTTAAAGTGTTGAGTTGAACATTGGCAATTCATTCATTCCACGGGGCATTGGATTTTGATTCGCAATTAGTTTGTGAATAAGCAAATAGCGGCAAAAGATAGGCTGCCGCAAGGAAAAGTAGCGTTTTTTTCATTGAATATAAGTTTGTCATGTATTGTTTTAAGCAAATCCCGAAGTATAGGAAATTAATACAAAAGTAAACCACATTTTTTGGTAAGCAATAATACTTGGGAGAGTATTGTTAAAAATATAACTTAATAGTTACTTTTTGGATGCGAAAACGAATATATCTTACAGTCTTTGCTCGATTTAGTATAAAAAAATCCTTCTCAATCCATTATTTTTTGCTCATTTAGAAACAAAAATATTCTTGTATAGAGAAGGACTCAAACAAAACATACGAAAAGGTTTCACCTTTCAATACTTTAACTTACAAATAATCTCTTGAAAATCAATGTTTTATAAAATAGTTGTAAAATATTTTTTTTAAAAATATCAAAATCTATAAAAAATGCCCCCCCTCAGTAAAATATTGCTAAGACTGCTGTTGCCATGATTGTTATCATATATATATTCGGCTTTAAGTTGACCATATACCTTTGAGAATAATTGGGTTTCAACCCCTGCACCGAGTGAAAACCAATTATCTTGATGGCTTGCTCTTGTAACATAAAAAGCTTTTTCCTCGCCTGTCAGTTTGTTTGTGAATTCAAACTCAACTGTATGTGGTAAAATCCAACGGCGTTGATAACCAACCATCAAAAAAGGATTGAATTTAGATTTTGGTTTTAAAAAATAAGCTGCACCAATACTTGCCAAATAACTCGGCGTTTTACCTTCAATGTATTTAAGGTTGTAATTCTCCGTCATTTGAGGGTCATTGGGGTGTTCCAACAATGGATTTCGAGTGAGAGATTTATAATGTAAGGACATAAAATCTGACGAAATGGACAAACGCAAGCGCTTATTAAAAGCAACTTCGCTCGTCAAACCTACCCAATTACCAGCATTAACACCTTTTAAAGTGGGCAATATTTGTGAAAAACCACCTTGTAAACCGATACCGTAATGGTCAATGACTAACTTTTTACGGCTCGGTTTGATGATGTCGTTCGAAACGTTTTGTGGTTTAATTTCGAGCGAATCGTAAGGCACGGCAGCCCATTTTTTAAGGCTATCGTTGTTGCTTTGACTGATTTTGTGAGGATTGGCGATCAAACTGTCCGTATTAGGTTTGGATTGAGCGGTAATCTGTGTAATAGGTAAAGGGTTTTGCGCCGCAGTGTCGTCTTTCGCATCAGGAGCTGGTGGCAATGTATTTGTTACTGTTGTTTTGGCATTTATGTTTGGCTCAGAAGCGGACGTGTTGAAATCAAAGTTCTTGGTCGGTATTGCAGTGTTGCCTACTAAACTTTTATCGGTTTCAATAATTTTTGTATCCTGTGTCGTCTGTATGGCTGTATTCTTATATGTCTCAATGTGCTTACCAAATGTGTCTTTGTTTATTCGTGAAGTTTCATCAGTGCTTGTTACTTTGTGAGTAGAAAAGGGCTGTTTAACATCAAAATTAGGTGTTGATAGAGAGGGAGATATAGAAGCGGCTAATTGAGCCATTTCTCTTTGATTTCCTCCGATTTGTTGCTTGTTTTGGCTCAAAAAAGGCGATATAATAACAACTTTTTTATAAATCGTATCTGTCTGATAAATGACTTTTGTTTGATAAATGGTATCATAAATATGAGTCGTTTGTGGCTTCAAACGAGTATCTATTATGCCTTTTTGAGCCTCATTTGACTGCAACAAACGCCAAAAAAGCCAACTGTTGACCCCTAAAAGTAATATCAAAGCGGACAAAAGCCAAGGCAAAATGGGCGATTTTTGACCATTATTACCATTAGGTAAAACGGCAATACCACCCGCAGTAGGCTTGGAAGGTTGGGCTTCCACCATTTTTTCGACGACTTTTTTCCAATTTTTATCCATATCAGGATATTGGTTGTTGTCGTCTTTTAATTTTTTAGAAATACTTTTGTCGAAATCTCCTTCGTTCATATTCTTAATATTTTCATTAACAAGTGGTTTGCAATAGTTTTTTAAGTTGTTGTCGGGCTTTAAAAAGGTTTGATTTTGATGCCCCAATTGAAATATTCAACTCTTCGGCTATCTCCTCGTGTGTAAATTCTTCAATCACAAATAGATTAAAGACCAATCTGTATGCAGGCGACATTAGCTGCACTTTTTCCATTATTTCGTCTCGACTCATCTCTTCTATGACCTCAATTTCAAAACCGACATCGTAAAAACTGTCCAAATCATCCGTTTTGGGTCGTATTTGCCTTGCTCGAAAAGAATCTATGGCTGTATTGATGACGATGCGGCGCAACCACGATTTAAAAGTCCATTTGTTTTCAAAAGAATCAATACGCTTAAAAATTTTAACAAAAGCATCGTTCGTAATTTCTTCTGCCTCTTCGTGTGTACCTGCATAACGATGTGCTACGCTCATCGCATAGTTGTAGAAAAGAGCAAATAATTCGTATTGATTTGTTTGGTTTTGCGCACGACAACCTTGTAAAATTCTTGTCAGTTCTTTTTCGTCCATAGTTGTACAGAGGTTTAAACCGAGACGGTTAAAGTTTGGATAGGGTTGTCTTGGGTTTGTAAAAATAGACATTATTGCCTTAAAATATGGTTTTTATCATTGAAAACGCGTTTTATACTTTGGGGGTACTAAAAGATAAAAGGTGTCCGAGCCATACACTCGGACACCTTTTTGTTTCAATATTATTGCAAAATGACTTAACTATTTTGTCCTTACATCGAGCAAATCGCCGAGTTGTAAAAACGCTTTTTCCCATTCTGAACTCGGATAAGAACGCGTACCAGATTGGTATTCTTTCAATAGATTAAAATAAAGCGTTTGGCTTTTCCAACTGTTTGGCTTTATCTTCATATCGTTCAAAACAATCAAAATTTCGTTCAAACTCTGCACTCTACTGAGGGGTATGCCATTTGCTTCTGCAGATTTTATTTCTGAATAAATGCGTTCGCTTGCAGCTAATTTGAAGGCATTTTCATCTGTAATTGGTACGCCCCAAGTCTTAATTTTTTCGAGAATACTTTTTAACTCAGTGATTCTCAGCGAGTCACCCAAAAAGAATTTCTTTAAATCAATATTTAAAACATATTGTACGGCACTTTTGTAAGCATCAGGTACTGCAACACCCGATACTAAAAGACCTGACATCAATTGATAATTGTCTTTGTATATCTTGCGGAAGGAGTCTTCAACAATTTCCAATCTTTTCTCAGTAATAGCGTTGATGATGCGCTGTTTCTCTTCCTTGAACAACTGCCAAATAGTGAATTTTTCTGGTCCAAAATGCTGTTGAAATGCACTAATGACACCTGCTAAATCAACTGAAAGGAAACCTGATGTGACTTTATCGTACATTTCATCGAAAGTCCCTTTATCCATATCAAGCGAAATATTGCCAATAATATTTAGCTGTCCGAGATACAAAACAGCGAAGCTGAAATGCTTTTCGGAATGTGTAATTTTAGAACGAACAGTGGCACGACCAACAACTATGACTTGATTACCTGCTTCAATACGCTCAAAAAACTCGCTTGTAGCAACATAATTGAAAAACTCCAACTTTTCTGGATATTTCTCAAACAAAGAACTCGCAGCATAGTGCATACCGACACGCATCAAATCAACATGAGCAGGTTTGACATTTTTTTCATATACACCGCCGCCGTTGCCATATTCAGGCAAATTGCTCGGTGCTTGAGATAGGCGATATATGAACTCCTTCTCTAAATCCACATCTTTGACTTGTTGCGCATAATGAAGTGCGCGACAAGCATATTGCAGGATTTGAGTTGTCTCTAAACCTGAAATTTCATCAAAAAACCAACCGCAAGAAGAGAACATCAAAATAGCATTGCGTTGCATTTCCAAAAGGCGGAAAAGATGCACACGTTCGCTTTTCGTCAACTTCCTTTTAGCTTGTGCTGTAATAAAAGCTTCAATATTTTCTTCGGAACGGTCAATGAGTACCGAAATATACTCATTGCGTACAGCCCAAGGGTCTGCCACGTATTGCCCCGCTAATGTCTCATAAATCGGAATCAATTCATCACGCAACCAATTCAGTGCATAGCGCAAAGGTCCACGCCACTCTTGTTGCCATTGTCCATATCCACTGCCCGCATTGCAACCACAGTTTGAACGCCACCGCTCGATGCCATGGACGCAAGACCAAGACGAGTTTTCGTGAATTTGGATTTCATACTGAGGGGGGAACAATTCGAGATATTCACCATAGTTCGTGAGTTTTACGTCTGACTTTTCCTCTATATAGTTCAAGCAATCCGCCAAAGCCATTTCTCCGAGGCGATGATGATGTCCATAGCTTTCGCCATCTGTAGCCAAATGCACGAGCTGGGGTTGCTCATCGTTGTGGTCAAATGCACCCACAATGCGTTGTGCAAAAGCTTTACCGCTGTTCAGTAAGCCTTCAAAAGCGACTGCTTGCGAGACATTGCCATTATAGAAAAACAAGGCGATTGACTTACCCGAGGGCAATTTACAGAGGTAAGGGCGACGTGTATCAATATTTTCGTTGACAATATTGTGCCATTCATTGCCTTTGATATGTTTGAATGCTTTAGCTTGACGCGGTGCCAATATGGTATATTTGATGCCATAATCAGCGAGAACTTCTAAGCTTTCCGTATTGGCCGCCGTTTCTGCCAGCCACATACCCTCAGGTTTTCGTCCAAAACGGTGTTCGAAATCGCGTAATCCCCAATAAACTTGAGTGATTTTATCATTTTCATTCGACAATGGTAAAATCAAATGGCTGTGCACTTGCGCTACCGCTGAACCATGACCGCCGAACCTTTTTTGACTGTTGCGGTCGGCTTCTTGAATGAGTTTATACGTCTCAGGGTCTTGCTTTTCCATCCACGACAGCAATGTCGCACCGAAATTGAAGCTTATCCGAGAGTAATTATTTAAAATATTAACGATTTTATGGTCGGAATCAAGGATACGCGCTACAGCGTTAGTCGCATAACACTCAAAATTGATGCGCTCGTTCCAGTCGTGAAAAGGTGAAGCGGACTCTTGTTGTTCTATCACTTCAAGCCAAGCGTTTTCACGCGGCGGTTGATAAAAATGTCCGTGAATACAAATATATTTTTGCTGTGCCATATTTAATGAGATATATCTTGTTTAGGTTTTTCTGATGCAAAGATAATATTGCGCCTTAGAGTGCCTAAGTGATTTATGTTTTTTTATTTGAATTTTATGTGTTTAAAAGTGTAACTAATTAATAGTTAGTTTTTTATAACTTTTATAATAATTAAATAATTGATACGGTTGTCTCAATTTGAAAAAATACTACTATACAAAGGTCTGTATTTAGATGTCAAATAGAAACTATTGAATCAATTGGTATATACTTACAGAACTAAAAGCATAATTTCATGCTAAATACAGAATATAGTTTATTGAAGACTAAAAATAACAACTAAAATTCTGACAACGAAATCAACACAACTGTCTAAAAATTGTATTTTTACCGACAAATTAAAGGAAATGACTATAAAAATGGCTCAAAATGCAGCCGATATTCAGAAATGTCGTGCGACTATTCTCGCTCTTCGTCCGCATCTTGAAGAGACCGATTTGGTCGCACTCGTCACTCAAATGCAAAATGATGGCTATAAATTGGCTTTTGTAGAAACACCCGAAGGCGAAGTGGCTGCTATCTGTGGCTATCGCTGTTTGCAATTTCTGTTTTGTGGCAAACATATTTATATTGACGATCTTTCGACCCTACCTCAGTTTCGGGGGTATGGGTACGGTGGGGCTTTGCTCGATTTTGTGATTGCCGAAGCAAAGGACTTAGGTTTTGAGGTTGTGACGCTTGATTCAGGACATCAAAGGCATGATGCACATCGTTTGTATCTGAACAAAGGGTTTTATATTTCATCTCATCATTTTACAAAAAAATTATACTAAAACTGTTTCAAGTTTAACGCAACTCTGCCACTGGCTTGACTCGTTAAGATATTTTGAACTTAGCTGGTCGAAAACATTTCGAATGCAGTCAAAAAAAAATGACTTAAAATTTTGTTAAGAAAATGCACCTTACCGGTATGTCCTATCCTTAAAACGTTAGGAAATTGTATCTTTGAACCACAAAATTCTTGAAAAATGAAATTAATACGACTTATAGTCATTTTAATGGCTTTAATACTGAGGGGGGGCTTTGTAACAGCGCAATCACAGCCAACACCTAATAATGCAAACGGTGCAAACGAAAAAGATAAAAATCTGGTTCAATTCAGCGGCTTAATCGTTACCGAGGAACGCGGACAAATGGTACCTGTACCGTATGCCAATATCTTCATACCGCATCGCAAAACGGGTACAACTGCCAATTATCAAGGCTTTTTTAGTATCGTAGTTGAAAAAGGAGAGTCTGTGAACTTCACCGCTTTGGGTTTTCGCAAATCTACTTTTGTCATTCCACAATCGTTGACAGAGGACAGGTATTCATTGGTGAAAATAATGAGCAGGGACACCATTTTACTCGACGAAGCCATCATTTTTCCATGGCCCAGCCGCGAGCATTTCAAAACGGAATTCCTTGCGATGAACGTAACAGATGCCTTACAAAAACGTGCGATGGAGAATTTAGCCGCCGAAACGCTTGATAAAGTACGCGAAGTCACGCCTTACGATGGTAAGGAAACAGGCTCAATGTACCTCCGTCAACAAGCCCGTAACTACTACTATTACGGTCAAACGCCACCGATGAATATTTTTAGCCCAACAGCATGGCAGCAGTTTTTTAAGTCTTGGAAAAACGGGGATTATAAAAAGAAAGATAAGTAAATTGTTTGTTTTAAATGGTTTGTATCTAAAAAAAGGGGTGTTACTCGCATGAGCAACACTCTTTTTTTTACTTGTATAATCGCACAAATAGGTAGTATTGATTAAAGAATCGTGTATTTTGAGCCACTAAAACAGTTAGTTTTCAATGGTTTGTGCCTACACTTCATAACGCATATTTCATACTTACTTTTTATGCCACTTGCTCTTTTTGTAATACCTTGACCAAAGCAGCACGCATCTTTTCTATTAATAAGTCAACATCATGCTTCGTGATACTGAGGGGGGGCAAAAGCCGCACCGTATTCGGTTCACTCGAAGAGCCTACAAAGCATTTTTCTTCAAAAACAAGATTTTTACGCAACATCGCCACGTTAAAATCAAACTCAACACCGACCATCAAACCTGCGCCCCGAACCTCTTTGACAGTAGGTAATTTCGCTAATTCCCGCATCATATAGTTGCCCAAAGTGGCTGCATTTTCTACTAAAAACTCTTTTTTCATGACATCTAAAACGGCAATACCTGCTGCACAAGCTAAGTGGCTACCGCCAAAAGTAGTACCCAACATCCCATGTTTCGCTTTGAATTTTGGATGAATCAACACACCGCCGATAGGGAAGCCGTTGCCCATACCTTTTGCCGTCGT
>JAYTUR010000296.1:0-2169 GCA_043744475.1 Saprospiraceae bacterium
GAACAACAAAAAAACACACTTACGACGCTATTGTCATTGGTTCTGGTATCAGTGGTGGCTGGGCGGCAAAGGAATTCACAGAAAAAGGGCTAAAAACACTGATACTCGATAGAGGAAAACCCTTGGAACATATCACAGGTTATGGCAAATCCAACCTCGACCCTTGGGAATATGAGCATAGAGAGCATCGCACAGTGACCGAAATGAAGGAATACCCCATTCAGGTTCGAAAACCGTATTTTTCGGAACGCACAAAGGATTATTGGTTCAAAGATATTGACGCACCTTACACCGAAACGAAACGTTTTGATTGGTTTCGGCCGAATATGGTCGGTGGAAAATCTATTTTGTGGGCAAGACAAAGTTATCGTTTAAGTCCAATGGATTTTGAAGCCAATGCCCGCGATGGGGTAGGGGCGGACTGGCCCATTCGCTACGATGATTTGGCAAAATGGTATGACTATGTGGAGCGTTTTGCAGGTATTTCAGGTGAAAACTTAGGTTTAGACCACTTTCCCGACCAGCAATTGCTGCCACCGATGGATATGAATGTTGTTGAAAAATCGGTGAGAGAACGGCTAAAAAAGAAATTCCCAAATCGGCATATAACGATGGGGCGTACCGCAAATTTGACGCAACCGCACAACAACCGTGGTGCTTGTCAATACCGCAATATGTGTATGAATGGCTGCCCGTTTAGTGCTTATTTTTCTTCTCAATCATCAACCTTACCTGCTGCTTTTGCGACTAAAAAGTTGACGATTCGACCCCATTCTATTGTCAATTCCATTATTTTTGATGAAAAAAAGCATAAAGCTAAAGGCGTTTTAGTGATTGACAGCGAAACGGGCGAAAGGCATGAATTTTATGCAAAAGTCATTTTTGTAAACGCTTCGGCGGTGGCTTCCGGATGGATTTTACTCAATTCGAGACCCTCTCAGTATAAAGACGGTTTGGGCAATTCTTCGGGCGTTTTGGGGCATTACCTCATGGATCATCAATCGCAAGTCGGGGCAAGTGGGGTCATTGAAGGATTTGAAGACAAATACATTTTTGGCAGACGACCCAACGGCATTTACATTCCTCGTTACCGAAATGTGGGCAACGATAAACGCGATTATTTGCGTGGTTTCGGCTATCAAGGCGGTGCAGGGCGGAAAGGTTGGCAACGGGTTATTGATGAATCAGGTTTTGGTGCAGACATGAAAGATGAAGCGACTGAACCCGGCCAATGGTCAATGGGCATGTCTGCTTTTGGTGAATGTTTGCCCTATTTTGATAATAAAATGATGCTTAATACAGCCGTTTTGGACAAATGGGGGCAACCAACCATTACTTTTGATGCGGGATTCAAGGAAAATGAACGGCTGATGAAGGAAGATATGAGAAATGATGCCGTTGAAATGCTTGAATCGGCGGGTTGTAAAAACGTAAAATCCTACGATAATAACGCCACTTTGGGCGGCAGTATTCACGAAATGGGCACGGCACGCATGGGTAAAGACCCTAAAACGTCGGTTCTAAATGCCTTTAATCAATTGCATGATTGCAAAAATCTGTTTGTGACAGACGGTGCGGCGATGGTGTCAAGCAGTTGCGTCAATCCCTCATTGACCTATATGGCTTTGACAGCAAGAGCCGTTAATTATGCTGTTAAACAATTGAAAAAAGGTGATTTATAAATTATAGAATAATTAAAATGACTATTCCATTCTTCAAATATCAAGGCACAGGCAACGATTTTATCATGCTTGATCAACGTGAAACCACGTATTTAACAAAAGCAGATACGGAAAGCATTCGTCAACTCTGCGACCGTCGTTTTGGCATCGGCGGCGACGGACTGATGTTTTTACAACAAAAAGACGGCTATGACTTCGAAATGGTCTATTTCAATGCCGATGGTACTGAGGGGTCAATGTGTGGCAACGGTGGGCGTTGTTTGACGGCTTTTGCGCATTTTCTCGGCGTTTTCAAGGAGAAATGCACGTTTTGGGCGATTGATGGCGTACATGAAGCCGTTGTCAAAGGTTTGATAGACAATGCTGGTTTAGGCAATTCGATGTGGGTAGAGCTAAAAATGATAGATGTTGCACGTCAAAATATCGAGCAAGGCAACGACTATTTTTTGATAAATACAGGCTCTCCGCATTACGTCGTGTTTGTCGA
>JAYTUR010000297.1:0-8356 GCA_043744475.1 Saprospiraceae bacterium
CCTAGACCTAAATATTAGTCAATAATAACCGCTTTAAAACTCAACTCCTCAACAATCGGATAACCACTTGTCGGATGGTTTTGCTTTAAAATGACATCAATCGGCTTCTTTACAGGCTTTTTACGGTCTGCCGCTTCTATATCTTCTGAATAAAAAACAGCTTTGATAAACCCTTGTTCACCGGGTTTTACCGTTGTACTTGTCCATTCAAGGTCGGTGCAATCGCAACTGGAAACGATGAGAATATCTAGGTCAGTATCGCCTGTATTCGTAAAATTGAAAATAACTTCGGGTTTTGCACCCGCTTTGATTTTGCCAAAATCGGTTGTTTTTTTATCAAAAGTCATAATCGGCATACCTGCCACAGGTGGCAAAGCACTTTGCCCATTGCTTTCTGCCACAGGTTTAGGCGTACTTTGAGCAGACAAATTAATAACAGTTGTCAAACATAAAAAGAGAGAGAATGCTAAGATAAAAGCTTTCATATTCAATTGAAACTTTAAAAATGAATGCAAATGTAGTAGAAAAACGTAAAAATGCCCCCCTCAGTATTTTTGTAAAAAATCTCAATTTTTGAATATATCCCACGTGAAATCCACAACTTATTTTGAATGTTTAATCTTATACATACCCCTTTGCCTGCAAATTAAACAACTCCGCATATTTTCCACCAAAAGCCATTAATTCGTCATGTGTACCCATTTCAAGGCGTTGTCCATTTTCCAAAAACAAAATACGGTCAGCCATACGCACGGTTGAAAAACGGTGTGAAATCAGGACAGCCGACTTGCCTTTTGTGAGTTCTGCAAAACGGATAAAAACCTCATGTTCCGCACGAGCATCAAGAGCAGCCGTCGGTTCATCAAGAATCAATAATTGGGCATCGCGCATGTAGGCACGCGCGAGAGCGATTTTCTGCCATTGTCCACCCGATAAATCAACGCCACCGGTGAAGCGACGACCCAACATCTGCTTGTATTTTTCGGGTAAAGGTTCGATAACGGTATCTGCCAAACTTTTTTGTGCGGAGTCAACGATTTGTGGTTGATTGTTAATTGAACTAATATTGCCAATAGCAATATTTTCAGAAGCAGTCATCGCAAAGCGAATATAGTCTTGAAAAATCACACCGACAGCTTCGCGCAATTCTTGCGGATTATACTCACGCAAGTCGCGTCCGTCGAGCCGAATGACCCCCTCAGTAGGTTCGTATAAACGCGCTAAAAGTTTGACAATCGTTGTCTTTCCTGCACCATTTTCGCCGACAAGGGCGAGTTTTTCACCTGCTTTTAACTCAAAACTAAGGTTTTTAACGGCATATTTATCTGAGTTCAAATACTTAAAACTGACATTATCGAATGTAAAACCTTCACGTATGGGGTTTGGTACAGGCAAGCCACCGCTGGTTTTCATCATGGGTTGGATGTTCAAAAAATCAAAGTAGTCTTGCAAATACAAAGCCGATTCAGCAATGCGGCTGAAACGTAACATAATGCTTTGCAACATATTACGCATACGCTCAAATGACCCTGCGAGGAACGTCATTGTGCCTAATGAAATAATGCCGCCCACCGTTTGAAGAATGATAAAGATGTATGCGCCGTAATAACTCAATGTGCCAATGATAGACAAAGCCGTTCCCGTCATCGCTCTTCGAATGGCTATTTTTTTATTGGCTTCAAAATAACGGTCAGAAATGGTTTTGAAGCGGTTGGCAAGGAAACCCGCCAAACCGAACATCTTTATCTCCTTTGCCGTCTCGTCTGAAGCACCGATATAGCGCAAATAGTCCAATTCACGCCGTTCGGGTGTCCAACTAAGCGTCAAAGAATAGACTTTTTGATTGAAATAAATTTCGCCAAAAAGGGTTGGAATAACGGCTAAAACTAAGATGAGTATCAACCAAGGATTGAAAAACAATAAACCAGCACCGAGAAATAATATCGTAATAATGTCTTGCAATTGTTCAAAAACTTGCGTCATCAACACAGTTCTACCTGTCGTTTGCCGACGGGCGCGTTCGAGTTTGTCATAAAATTGTGGGTCTTCAAATTGATATAAATCGAGCGTTGCGGCATGACGAATAATTTCCATAGAAGATTGATTGGAAAACAAATCGCCGAGTAAAATTTCAGTCAAGGAAATACCCCGTCCGATGATTTCGGAAAAGGCAACCACACCAAATTCTAAGACAATCAAAGTCAATAACCAAGACCCCTCAGTAACAAATGCTTGAAATGATATATCTGTAATAACATGATTTTGAGAGAGTCTAACAACTTCATCAATGATATTTTTAGCAATAAACAACGTTATCAAAGGCAGCGAAGAGCGTATGAGGCGTAAAATCAAATTGGTCAGCATCAACCACCGATTGGTGCGCCAAATCAAGCGAAACAGAGCAGGGATATGCCCCAAAGCGGCAAATTGGTCTTTAAAACTACTTTCTTTATTTTGAGCCATCGGAGCGTTAGGTCTTAATTCAGGAATTTTTTTCACTGAAACAGGGTGTTTTGTTTAAACAATGATATTTAATACACAAGAAAAGAAACCTAACGGCTGTTTGTTCATTGATAGGACTCTTTTTTAGAAGAAATAATTATTGCAACGACTGACCAGTATGTGCGTTTATGATAAAAAGAATTGAAATAAGGTGGGGTAGAAATAAGACATCAGCTTGTATTACAAAAAAGGCTTCGACAATGCGAAGCCTTAGTATTGGTTTTTTTGAGCATTAAAACCACTTCAACTCAATTGTTTTTGAAAGTCTGCATGATTCCATTCGATGCGAATACCGTCAATTTTTCCCGCAGGGTTGTGGTGAAAGATAAAGACATGGGCACTGTCAAACTCTTTTTCTTTACAGACGATGCCCGCAAAATCTTTTGCTTGCTTGCCACTAATCATCACTTGACAACGGACTTGCCCATCGGGTTCAAGTGCCGCCGAATCAACGGTGTTGCGAAGGTTCGGAAAACAATCAATGAGGGTTGACCAAAGCCCTTTGCCCAATTCCCCGATTTTGCCGCGTCCGTCTTCGCCAAGTGGTTTGAACCATACTTCGCCGTTGAGGTCGCATAAATCCATCATGCGGTCAAGGTCTTGTTCTTCGTAGGCGAACATAAAAGCGATAGCGGTGCTTTTTAAGTCGAGCTGTGCGATTTTTTCTATCGTATTCATCTTGATTTAGTTTTATAAGTTATTGAAAATCATTGTTTTTTATTAAAAATACTGAGGGGGTAAAAATTTATTGCTTTTCAACGTTTTTATAATCCCAAAGTGCGTTGACGGCGGTTATTTTCCATTCACCATTTACTTTTTTCATCAACCGCGTTTCGTAACTCGTGTAAATATCACCCGACATGGTGGGTGTTTTTTGACTGAAATTGACCCAAGCCCATTCGGGAGATAATAGTTTTATGACCCAATCGTTACGCTCAATTTTAGCGTTGTAAGTTTTAGTTGGGCTGTTTTTTATCTCATTTTCAATCTTTTTACGGATAGCATCAAATCCTTTAGTGATACCAATTGTACCGTTTCTATTGTTGTAAGCCGTTTGGGCTAAGGTATCCTTTGAGTATGCATTGATTTCATCAGTTCCATTGCGTTCAGCCCAAGCAGTAGATTCGTTAATAATTGTGGCTTTGATGCCATCGTCATCATTGCCCTTTGGATAGTCTTTATGCTGCTTGACCTTCTTAATTTGCCGCAAATGCCTATCCACATGCCCCCATTGATAGATATAAACATGGTGCATATTGCGCGGATAAGGCGTTGCAGTCAATTCGAATTGCATCCGCATATCCACTTGTGTTGTGTCTAAATAAGCTAAAGCTTGTTCCCGTCTGTTGAGAAAAAAAGCCAAAGCGTTTTTTCCTTCAATAAAGCCTGTTGGACGGGCAAAATCGGGCGCAACATGCGCTTTATCCTCCATAATATAGGTCGTGTAATAACTATCTGGGGTCGCTTTTGCAGCGAGTTCAGGCTGCGGTTTGTTGCGAACACCCATGCCGATTTCACGCGCCCAAGCAATTTCCCACAGTGCCAAATGCTCAACAACTTGTGCAATTGACCACCTATCGGGTGATTCTTGAAACGACCACTGTGCAGACGTAAGGTTTTCTGTTTCTTTGATAAGTTCATCGCGGGTGCGGCGCATATTTTCGACCAAATATTTTTTATCCGTTTCTGTCCATAGGCGTTTGGTTTCTTGCGCCTGTACATAACTGTTGAAAAGGATAAAAAATAGCGAGAAAAAGTAGCCGACTACGGCATTGTTCCTGTTTTGTCTTTTCATTTCAAATTGATTTTTATGTGAATGATGAGACAAAGGTGAGGACTTACCAAATCTGGGCATTGTAAAAATGCGACATTATGCGCCCTGTTTCAAAAAATGCGTTAACTCAACATTGTTTTGAATATAATTTGTGGGTGTACGACCTAAAAACTCAGTAAAATCTTTGATAAAATGCGCTTGGTCGTAGTAACCACAATCGTATAAGAGCGATTGCCAATCAACGTTCCGCTTGCCCGACATCAACGAACAGAGGTAGCCCATGCGCCGAATACGCGCATAATATTTGGGACTCAAACCGACTTTTTGAAAAAATTTGCGCTCAAATTGCCGCCGACACATAAACAAATCGGTCATCAAATCACTCACATTGATGATACCTTTGTTGTCAACGATGCGGTTTGCAGCATAATCCACGTTGTCAAATCGGTGTTCATTTTGCAACAATCTGAAATTAAGAAATTGGATTAAAAGGGCAATACGCTCTTGGTATGTCGTTGATTCAGCAATTTTTTCGGTCAACTCTCGAATTTCTGCCCCCCTCAGTATATCTGCCAAATTAAGCCGTTCATTGGTCAATTCTGCTACGGGTAAATTGAAAAGCGTTCCCATACCCGCAGGGCGAAAAACAATGCCGACCATACCGATTGTGCCCAATAACGATAAAGCATAATTGCTCGTAGATTGTCCCGTCAGAAAGGCTTGTGGCACAAGTAAAGGATTGCCTGTTTTGAGACTTTGAACACGATAGGGTTCACCATAATTGAACACCATAGACCCAAAGCCAGTTGGCGGTGATTCGACCATTAAAGGTTGTTGGAGGGAACATTCCCAAATAAAAAAGCACTCGATATAGGGCTTTAAATGAAGGGGCGGTTGAATTTTTTTGTAATACATTGGGTTCAGTATTGGTTTTTTTTAAAATGATGTGGGTGTGTAAAAACGATTCAAATATACATGAAACATTTCGATTGTTGGGTAGAAAGAATATTTTGGGCGAAAACATATAGGTCTTATATTTTTTTTCGTAAAATTTAATTCTTATTTTTATTTACTTTGCAGAATAAATCATCAATTATTACACAATTTTTTCACTTATAAAAATAAATAGTCAAAATGACAAAATTTAGATTAAACAGACGGGATTTTGTAAAAAACACCACTTTACTGACGGGGGGCTTGATGGCAGCACCTTTGTTGGGCAATCAACGCTTTTTTCCTGCGGGAAAAGATGAAATTAAAATCGCACTTATTGGCTGCGGGGGTCGTGGTACGGGCGCTATTGTTCAAGCGTTAAGCGTCAAAGAAAATACAAAATTGGTTGCCGTTGCCGATGCTTTTCGCGACCGTTTGGACGACTGTCTGAAAACGATTTCGAAAAAAGAAGAAGGCGTTAGTAGCCGCATTGATGTGCCAGAAAGCAACAAATTTGTTGGTTTTGATGCTTATAAACAAGCAATGGCTCTGGCTGATGTGGTTATTTTGACAACACCTCCGGGCTTCCGTCCGATGCATTTTGAGGAGGCTGTGCGCCAAGGCAAGCAGATTTTTATGGAAAAACCCGTCGCAACCGACCCTGCGGGCATCAAACGTGTGCTTGATGCGGCTGAAATTGCGAAATCGAAGAAACTCAATGTCGTGGTCGGCTTGCAACGTCACTATCAATCGCTCTATCGCGAAATGATGAGCCGTGTACACGACGGTAAAATTGGCGACATTGTTTCGGCTCAAGCTTATTGGAACAATGACGGCGTTTGGGTACACCCACGCAAAGACGGTCAAACAGAGATGGAATATCAAATGCGTAATTGGTACTATTTCAATTGGTTATGTGGCGACCATATCACAGAACAGCACATCCACAATATTGACGTAATCAATTGGGCAAAAAAAGGCTACCCTGTCAAAGCGCAAGGCATGGGCGGACGTGAAGTCCGAAAAGGCAAGGACTACGGTGAGATTTTCGACCACCATTTTGTTGAGTTCACTTATGCAGATGGCTCTATTTTGAACAGCCAATGCCGCCACCAAAAAGGTACATCTGCAAGGGTTGATGAAGTGTTAATCGGTACAAAAGGCTCTGTCGTCTTTGGGCAACGTGAAATGAAAAAGTCAAATGGCTCACTCATATATAAGCATGATGACAAAAATGATAAAAACCCATATCAAGTTGAACATGACGAACTATTTGCAGCAATAGCCAAGGGTGAATACAAATTTGCAGATACAGAAAATGGCGCAAAAAGTACGATGACAAGTATTTTAGGGCGTATGGCGACCTATTCAGGGCAAGTCATTGAGTGGGATAAAGCCATCAATTCAGGTATCAGCATCATGCCAACGGAGTTTGATTGGAATGCTAAAATGCCGCTTATGCCCGATGCTGATGGTATGTACGCAGCAGCTATTCCTGGCAAAACGAAATATTTCATCTAAAAATCAAGCAAATTTCAATGGAACGCAGACATTTTTTGAAAAATAGCATTTTTGCCGCTGGTGCGACGGGCTTATTAAATAGTCCTTTGAAAGCTGAAAACACCCTTTCGTCAACGGCTAAAAACACGTTTAAACTCAAATATGCGCCGCATTTTGGCATGTTTGAAAACAACGCAGGTAAAGACCCGATTGATCAACTCAAATTCATGGCTGACCAGGGTTTCAGGGCAATGGAGGACAATGGCATGATGGGTCGCACACCCGAATTGCAATCGAAAATTGGGGAAACGATGGCAAAATTGGGCATGACAATGGGTGTTTTTGTTGTTGGTTTCGATAACTGGCCCCCAAAAAGCACTTTAGCGACGGGAGATAAAGAATGGCGCGATAAGTTTTTGACCACTTGCCGCGAAGCCGTGAATGTCGCCAAAAGGGTCAATGCGAAGTGGATGACGGTTGTGCCAGGCAATTTTGAACGGACATTGCCGATGGGCATTCAGACGGCGAACGTCATTGAGTCATTGCGACAAGCAACGGCGATTTTTGAGCCGCATGGTTTAGTGATGGTTTTAGAATCTTTGAGCGACAATCCCGATTTGTTCCTGCGACATACCGACCAAGCGTTTATGATTTGTAAGGCTGTGAACAGTCCTTCGTGCAAGTTTTTGTTCGATATGTACCACATGCAGCGCAACGAAGGCAATATTATCAAAAACATTGACCTCGTTTGGGACGAAACGGGCTATTTCCAAATCGGTGACAACCCCGGACGCAACGAACCGACTTCGGGTGAGATGAACTACAAAAGAATCTTCGAGCATATTTACAAAAAAGCGAAAACGAGTGGTCGTGATTTTATTTTGGGTATGGAACATGGTAATTCTGCCAAAGGAAAAGAGGGCGAAATGGGGACGATAAAGGCTTATGTCGAGTCGGATAATTTTGAAATTTAATTAAAAGTACCCCCTCAGTAAAAACGGTCAATGTCCTTTGTGATGTTGACCGTTTTTTAATTTGGAATTCTTTTAAAGAAAAATAGGTCTAACTTTGCGACTTATTTTTCTAAAATAGACCACTGATTGGACGAATACGACTGATTTTTGCTGATTTAGATTCTTAAAGAATAGCAAAAGAATCGGTGAAAATCAATCGTATTCGTCCAATCAGTGGTCAAAAAAATCAATCAATGAAATTTGCAACAAAAGTGATTCACGCAGGTATAGAACCTGACCCTTCAACAGGTGCGATTATGACACCGATTTATCAAACTTCAACTTACGTTCAAGCTGCACCGGGCGACCACAAAGGTTACGAATATGCTCGTACACAAAATCCAACGCGGTCGGTTTTAGAAAAAAACTTAGCTACCCTTGAAAATGGGACGGATGCGATTTGCTTTGCATCGGGATTAGCCGCAATGGATGCTGTTATCAAATTACTACAATCAGGCGATGAAATATTGAGTTGCGACGATTTATACGGCGGCTCTTATCGTCAAATCATACGGGTTTATGGCAAATTTGGCATCACAGGCAAGTTTGTGGATATGTCAAATCCTGAAACTTTTGCGACGCATATTTCTGAAAAAACAAAACTCATTTGGATTGAAACGCCGACAAATCCGAT
>JAYTUR010000298.1:0-8351 GCA_043744475.1 Saprospiraceae bacterium
ATGGGGAGATGGCAATCCCTTTAACGGTATTGCACCAGGATATCCTAATGATATTATTCCATCAGGTGGAAGTATCGTTTTCGATAATACCATACCCGCTAACCCGAGGGTGTCGTCTAATATTTTTTATGATGGCAAAGACAAAATTGTTTCTTCTGGATTGATAACGGTTACGCAAGCAATGGGAGAGCCTGGTACAATTGGTTTACAATGTATGAAAACGAACGTGACCCCAGCTAATGATTTCGGTAAATCATTTACCATTCCTGTTGGTCAAAACTACCCGAGCCAGGACTTTGCTTATACTGCTTTGTTCGTGAGAGCCTCTGAAAACAACACGACTGTCAACATTGATAAAGATAATAATGGAACTTTTGAAACAACAACAGTATTAAACGAAGGGCAATCGCTTTTGATCAATGGTGGAGTACTGACGGGTGCCGTTGTGACCAGTTCTGCGCCTGTGGGCGTGGATGTCCATTTTGGTGGGATTGATGGTTATTCAAGTCGAGAAGTCCCAATTTTCCCATCATCTTGGTATTCACACACTTATTATACCCCTGTTCCGACCACGCAGTCCCCAGATACAGCAGTCGTTATGCTGTACAATAGCCTTAATCGGTCTATAACCATCAATTGGACATCGGGCGCACCTGCAAGTGGGGCAATTGTCTTGCCCGCTAAAACGGTTGTCCGTTTTCCTTTGGCTTTGTCTCCAACGGCGGCTTACAAATTTGTCAATCCAACAGGTGAATCCTTTACAGCTATTGAAATCGTGGACTCTTATACGCCACCTTCTCCACCGATTCCAGTAGGAGGAAACAGTGGCTCAACTTATGATTGGTCTTTCAATTTGATAGCGGAAGACCGTCTGACAACTTTTTCTTCTATTGCTTGGGCCCCGGGTTCTACTGATGGTACAGCAAACGGCAATCCGATTTGGGTCACGCCGACTGCAAATACAACCATTTATGTCAAATACAATGGTGCGGTACTGAGTAGTGGTCCATTGAGTCCCTGCGGATTTAACTATGATGTGGCGATTCCATTGAGTGCTTTGAACTATGTCAAGTTGTTGGATTCAGATAAAGACCAAAGTGGATTAGCTGTTTATACATGTGATGGAACAAAAATCGCTATGGTTTATGGTGAAGACCCTTCTATTTCTTCGATTGCCAATCCTAACTGGGATGTCGGCTCTACGATGCAACCTTTATGCGGAACTAAATTACTTTTTGCCAATGATGATCATGCTCTCACGTTGACCAATCAACCAGTGACCATTTCCGTTTTGAACAATGATATTG
This sequence comes from Saprospiraceae bacterium, assembly GCA_043744475.1. Classification (GTDB taxonomy): domain Bacteria; phylum Bacteroidota; class Bacteroidia; order Chitinophagales; family Saprospiraceae; genus JAAFJT01. The sequence goes on from JAYTUR010000298.1 coordinate 1,308, forward strand.
GCTTTTTAGCCACTCTTGACCCTGCTTCTTTGAACAATTTAGGCTTGCGTCAACCTGCTAACGGCACTGTTACGCTCAATGCCAATGGGACTATTCTATATACGCCTAACCCCGGTTTTCAAGGAACAGATGTTTTTGAATACAGCATTTGTTCGACACCTTCTATTGTCTGCGATTTTGCAACGGTTTTTGTGACAATCAATTCATGTCCTTTACCAAGTGACCAAAACAGCATTTCAGGGCAGGTTTTTTTAGACAGAAACAAAGATGCCTTAAACAATGATGGTGGTTCTGGATTTGCTAACGCAAAAGTGTACCTCTATTTAGACGGTAATTGCAACTTAACAGCCGAGGCGAATGAGTTGAGGGATTCCGTTACGGTTGATAGTTCTGGTAGCTATCAGTTCATACAATATCCACGAAAAATTATTTCAGATGATTTTGACAGTTCCACTGGAACAAGCACATGTGCATCAGGCTCGGACGGAACTGTTCCTTGGCTGACCAATTGGGTGGATGCAGGGGACCCCTCAGTAGGATTCTGCGTAACACCCGCCCAATCAGAGGCAAATACAGACGTAGAGATTTTGAAAGATGGTGCTTTCACAAATGCACTCAGGCTTGATGATGCCACAAGGTCAGCGACACGTCAAGTCAATACGAGCGGTGCATTCTATTCTTTTTTAAGCTTTTCCTATCGAAGAGCCGCTGCAACTTTAACCGCAGGAAAAAACATTCTCGTTCAAGCATCTACGAATGGCAGCGCTTTCACAACCATTTATACGATTTCAGGCGATGGAACGACAGATGCTGCCTATCAGAATGTTTATAATTTAGACCTTATGCCTTATGTCTCTTCAACTACTTATATCCGTTTTACAACCAATGCGCTTGTAGCTGAAGGTGATTTTGTTTTTATTGATGATGTTTCAATCACTTACTTGAAATATCCACAATGTTATATCACTAAAATTGCCCCCGCTTCTCTACCAGCAAATTATTATGTCACCACGGGGGCGCAAAGAAATACCACCATGAACGCGGGTGGCACGTGTATCTCCTCCTTTGATTTTGGCGTTGTAAAAAACAGCGTCACCGTCAGCGGTACACTTTACAACGATGCCAACGGACTTTCAGATGGGCTTATTAACGGTACAGCTTTTGGAAACCCGTCAGGTGCGACAGTTCATGCCTATTTGGTGGATAGTACAGGAAAAGTGGCATTCAAAACAACGGTCAATGCGGCAACAGGCGTTTATTCTTTCTCATTAGCCGATGTGACGACAAATTATACATTACGACTTTCCACCGCCGATTCCGCGCTTTATGCAACAGCACCCACATCCGCCTACCTTCCTACGGGTTGGGCGAGTTCGGGCGAGGCTTACGGAACCAACAACGGTGCAGGTACAGGCATCGAATCAGGCGCACCCAATTCTGCCACAGCAGTCAGTACAAACTTAACCAATGTAACAGGTGTGAATATGGGCATACAACTGGTCAATGCTGGTCCAAATAGGGCAACTTGCCAATTTGGAACTGTAACCATGGCGGCAGTTACCACACCAGGTATATGGACTGCATTGGGTGGAAACCCAGGTACTGCTACTATCACAACCCCAACATCGGCCACCTCAACCATTGCCGATTTCAGTAATGCAGGCACATATACTTTCCTTTGGACGAATAATGGTGTCAGCGACACCGCCCTCGTTGTCGTGACGACTAAACCCAATGCAGGTTTAGACCAAGTTATTTGTTATAGAGCAAACGCAACTTTGACAGGAACTGCTCCAACAACAGGAACATGGACAGCGCAAACAGGCAATCCCGCAGGTGCAACTTTGAGCAGCACCGTTGGGGGTGTCGCGACTGCTGGTTTTATTGCTGCCCCAGTCGGCAACTACAACTTCATCTATACCGCAGTAGGTTGCCCAGATACCGCAAGGGTGACGGTTACATCAGCTGTTGCCGTAAGCGGCACACAAGTGAATGTGGATTGTTTCGGCAATGCCACAGGCTCTATTAATATCACGGCATCTGGTGGCACATCGCCTTATACTTACAATTGGGGGGACATTGTAGGTACAAATGACCCTGAAGACCGTACCTCTCTTATTGCTGGAACTTATTCTGTGACTGTAACTGATGCCAATCTTTGTACGGCAAATACGACTTTCACAATCTCGCAACCCGCAGCCGTTGCCATCAGCGCACAACCTACTAACATCACGGAATGTATCGGTGGCACAGCTGCCCTGACAGTAACAGCAAGTGGTGGCACAGGCGGCTTGGTTTACCAATGGGAAAGTGCCTCTGCGATAGGCGGTCCCTTCAGCCCCATCAGTGGCGCAACTTCACTTAATTATACCCCCCTCAGTACAACAGCGGGTACAACATACTATCGAGTCGTTGTCAATCAGACCAATTATGCTTGTCCTTCGGTTACATCATCTGTTGCAACAGTTGTCATTTTACCGACTCTTGCAATAACGACACAGCCTCAAAACATCAGTGAATGTGTGAACGGAACAATTGGATTGAGCATTGCCATAAGCGGCGGTAGCGGTACGGTGGGTTATCAATGGCAGAGTTCCAGCGCAGTAGGTGGTCCTTTTACCAATATTTCTGGTGCGACTTCAAGCAGTTATATACCTCCGAGTACGGTTGCCGGAACAAAATATTATAAAGTCATCATCACAGACAGCAACAGCAGTTGTGGTAGCCAAACATCTGCATCAGCTACCGTTGTGGTCACTGCGATTCCAAGTGTTACCATCAGTTCTGGTACCACTACCGTTTGTGTGGGTGCAGCCGTTACACTCACGGCAAGCCCTGCGGGTGGTGCGGGAACGTGTTCATTGCAATGGCAAAGCAGTCCCGATGGTACGACGTGGACAGATATTAGTGGTGCAACCAATACGACCTATTCGACCACCATATTGAGCTTAACCACTCGATACCGTGCAACATACACCTGTACCGCTTCGGGGTGTTGTAATTAGCGGTTTTGTTCAATGAAAAAAATGGGCTATTTTTGGGATTTATACCCTCAAATAGCCCATTTTTCATGCTTATACTGAGGGGGGAGGGGATTTGACGAATGCTTACAAAAAAACAGTGAAAATCAGTCCAATCAGTTCAGTCCGTGGTCATTCTAAGCTGGTCGGCATAAATAATCGCTATTTTATTTTTTCATAAATCACTGATAATGTGTAATTTACGGAAAATGACCAATGACGTTTATTGACAAATGACTACCGAAACCTTTAAGTGCGAATTTGTTATAAACTTAAATAAAATAAAATAAAACAAGTACAAGTTTTTAGAAAAAAACGTCAATTTCATACGATGACGCAACTCAAGTACATAAACCATCGTGAAAGATAAGGTATGAGCGAATTCGAACTTAACGAGATAATAAATAGCTGCCGCGAGCGAAACCGAGCGAGTCAAGCGCGGCTTTATAACCTGTTCTACAACTATGCTATGACAGTGGCACGGCGTTACGTCGGGGCTACCTTTGAAGCGGAAGAGGTTGTAAACGACTCTTTTTTCAAGGTTTTTACAAAACTAGATTTATATGGCGGTGAATTGTCCTTCAATAGTTGGTTTCGTAAGATCATTGTCAATACATCTATTGACCGCATTCGAGCGCAGCAAAGGCTACCCAAATTGCAAGAACTCGATTATACAGCAGCCGACTCACCGATGGAGGCAGAAATTTTAACATCCATGACAAAGCAACAGATTTTAAAATCGGTTGAAAAATTGCCACCTGCTTATCGGACTGTTTTTAATATGTACGTCGTTGATGAATGTAGCCATGATGAAATTTCGCAAATGCTCGGTATTTCTGTTGGCGGCTCAAAATCTAATTTGTCAAGAGCAAGGCAGATTTTGAAAACAATATTTGAACATGAAGAATTTTTAAAATAAGACTGGTAGAACGGAATTTATTCTGCTCTACTATCATCCAAATAAAATATGAAGCGAATGAGTGATTTCGACAAAATAATAAATGACCGTCTGAATGAAGACGACGGTGAATTTTTTCCACGCAAAGAAGACAATTGGGATAAATTGTCCGAACGATTGGCAGAATTTGACAAGGTGAACCCGTTGCCTAAAGATGCTCCAGCTCCTCCTATGCGAACGGTATGGAAGCGTGTGGCGTGGTCAAGCGCGGCAGCTGTTCTCATTGGCGTGAGTGGCTTGTTGTTTTGGTATTTCAAAGAAATTAATGATGTCAAACAACAAAATGCACGACTTCAAGAAGAAGTAGCAACTCTAAAATTGGATAAAAAAACATCCAATCCAGAAGCGATTTTTGAAAAACAGAATACCGCTCGTGTTGATACTAATAATAAAACATCTGCGACAGTTGCCTCGCAATCGAGTGGTGCAGGCAATGCGGTCAAAACACCTGAAACGCAACGTTCTGTTGAAAAGAATACCCCCTCAGTATTGGAAGAAAAACAAGGGCGCTTAGACAAAAACAAGCAAAATACTGCTATTATTGATAGCAAAATGCCTAATACTAACACCGTAACATACAAAAAAGCAAGTCCAAAAAATGCCGTCATTCAAAGAAAAAAGGACAATCAAATAGCAAAAATAGACAATCAAAAAGTTATTGATGCCGTCCCGTTAGATAAGAATAATGCGTCTTTAAAGCCGCAAAAAACACAGTTGACGGATAATATTGCTTCACAAACAGATGCTAATCAGTCGGTATCTGGTTTGGAAACGAATAAAACAAATGGTGCGGGCAATAAGCAAAATGACATCGCTATTGCGCCTAAAACAGACGGCAGTAATGTAAAAATAGATAGAAAAAACATTGAAAATGTCGAAACCGTTACTCAGATACCCCCCTCAGTTGCTTCGTCCCTCACAATGACTCAAAACCCGATTTCTGATAAAAATAATGCTTCCGAACAAGTAAAAACGGACGTTTTAGCTTTAGAAAAAGCCAAACAAGATTCATTGACACAAGTATTAGTTGCGCTGCAAGAAGCCAAATCCGCCGCTGAAAGTGCTACACCACCGATTATCAAAACGGATAAGGGTTTGAAACGGTGGCGGCAGTTTTTGCCAAAAGGATTCGCCATAGGTGCAGAAGGTTTTTATGGGTCAATAATGCCACAGATAGCAGGTATTCATCCAACAACAGGGCAAGGACTTACAGCAGAATTGAAGTTTGCAAAAAACATCAGTATCACTGTCAGCGGCGATTTTTTGGAAACACATTTTGAACTCCAAGAACGCCCAAGACGTTTTCATTTGCCGGATGCACCCGACCCACAGAAGCCTAATGTCGGCTTACACCGCATAAAAGGCGAGCAAAAAAGTCAAATGTTGAGCGTCAATGCTAAGTATGTGATAGGCACTGAAAAATGGTGGGTTCAGCCGTTTGTGACCTTAGGACATTCATGGCGTACAATTGACGAACACCCTGTCAATTTCGTTTTCAAGGATTTTACAACAGGTGTGGAAACGCCAAGCCAAACTAAAGTCAATACTGAAAAAGTAAACAATTTATGGCAAGTAGGTATCGGTCTTGAAAAGAAAATTAAGCGCTGGACATTCGGTATTTCGACTGAAATGCAAAGAGATTTTGCGAAGAATACTGACCCAAATGGCAATAGGGTTGCTACTAACTTCGGGATACTGAGGGGTGGCGTTAAGTTCAATATTTTTTAAATTAAAAATTATTTGTTTTAAATATAGAAAATTTTAAGTGTCAAATCTAAGTATCCAATGAGCGGGTGATGTCAAATCACCCGCTTACTTTTTTTGCCCAAGTGCTACTAGGTTTTAAACTTATATTAGTGGATAGAGAAAGTCATGTTTTAAAAATCAATTTTTTATAAAAAATTGATTTTAAAGTTTTTATAAAAAAAATAACTCTGACGCAACCCTTTTTAAAACCCTATCGTGTAGTAAAGAGTAAGGCAATTGCAACGATATTCTTTTTTTTAAAAATTAAAAATACCCACGCAACCCTTTTTGAAACCCTATCGTGTAGTAGAAGAGTAAGGCAATTAAAAAACAAATTATTTTTTTAAGAAAAAAAACGACAACGCAACCCAATTAAAAATCAAAACGTGTAGTAGAAAGTTAAGACAATTAAAAACGACAATTTTTTATAAAACGACAATCTTTTTTCAACGACAAATTATTTTTTTAAACTAACAAAAAGTACTTAAATTATGAAACAGTTATTTCAGTTTTTCTCAATGGTCGCCTTAGTATTGGCAGTTTCTTGTACCAAAACTTCAAGTGTTGACCCTTCTTCTGCTCTCGATGTTATCACAACCTCTGACGCTTTATTGACCCTCGGTCAAGGTACAAGCGGCACGGTTGCAGGTCCTATGGGCGGCGATACAAGCCGCGAACGTTGCAATGCGACTGGTAGAGGATCTCATGGTCGTCATCCTGATGGTGGTCGCGGTGAAGTTATTGTTTTTGGTGACTTACCTGTCGGAACTCAAGCTTATTTGAATGCCAATGTTGACATTACAAAAATTACACGTATCGAAAAAATCACTTTGCGTGATGGTACAGTACGCTACGGTGTTCGTTTGAGCGACCGCACACATTACCACTTCGATGCGGCAGGTGCTATTATTGTTGACGAACCACGCGGCAATCATTTTGTCGAAATTACCTTAGCAGAACTGCCGGCAGTTATTCAGGCTTACTTGACGGCTAATGGGCATACGACGGACATTGATCACATTATTAAGGTGACAAAAACAGACGGAACAGTCATTTATGGTGTTCGGTTGACTAATAACACAATGATTACTTTTGACGCGACAGGCGCTGTGATTCCAAATCCAACACGCCAACGCGGTCATCATTAAGATAAGAATTTTGATTTTAGGTGAAGAAAATTCTATTTAGGTTTAGTGACGTTTGATTGAAAGCCCTTGTCAACAACTCTGTTGGTAAGGGCTTTTTTGGGGTGTATAACAAATTCTCAACAAGAGCGATTACTCACTGTTTTTCGCTACACTCAAAAAGTGTACAAGGATA
>JAYTUR010000299.1:0-8346 GCA_043744475.1 Saprospiraceae bacterium
TAACCGATCCACAAGGCTTCTTATGGATTGCGACCGACAACGGCTTAGTCCGATTTGATGGCAGTACCATCATAAACTATGTACATGACCCCAACAACCCACATTCACTATCCGGCAATTATGTGAATGATATAGTGAGAGACAAAAATGGGAAATTGTGGTTAGCAACAGGGAACGCAGGTCTTAGTTGCTTTGACCCGAAGTTACCAAAGCATCGTGCTTTCACAAATTACCATGCCGATATTAATAACCCGAAAGCATTGATTAGTAATGAATTATATACCATGGCAATAGATGAGAAAGGGGCAATATGGCTCGGTGGCAACGAAGGTCATTTGGTGCGTTTTGATCCACAGACGGGTTTGTGTCAACGTTTTAGCGACAGCCTTTCGTCAACCAGCAGCACTTTTTATGCCATGTATTATCTCGGTAATGGACAACTTTATTTGGACACACGCACGCGAGGATTGGCTCTTTTTGATACCCAACAAGGTAAAATCACGCGCCGTTGGGAACTAACAGAGCAATTGCCCAAAGGGTATATAGCTGACAATAAAAGTATCAGTGATTTTGCTTTTGATGCCACCCGGAATATACTTTGGATGGCTTCATTGGCAACAGGTTTGACAGGTTTAGACATCAAAACAGGACATTTACTGCCAAGTTTTAATTTTAATATGCCGACATTTCAATATACAAATTGGCAGAATACACAATTTGCTATTGCTGTTTCAGTCGCACCCAATGGGCATATCTGGGTTGGTTACAGGAAAGGTGAGGTTTTTATTTACGACCCCGAAACAAAAAAAGTGCTGCAAAACCTTTCGGCTGAAAGCCCAATTGTGCAAAAAGCCTTACCTTTTGATTTGAAAAAAATACAACTTGATACCGTTTCGGGTTTGATGTGGATTATCGCTTCTCGTGGGATTTTTTCTTACAATTTATATAGACAAGAGACCTCAAAAATAGCCCCCCTCAGTAAAAACTTCAAGGAATTGCCTATCACAGCTGCCGAATCAAAAGACAGCCTTGTTTGGATGATGGATAAAGAGCAACTTTTTGCTATTGACCCCCATACCGGAAAAAAACAAAAACAATATCGTTTACCACCAAGCATAGGTGACATAATGGGCATAAAAACGGCGACGGATTTCGTTTTTTTGCGCGGCAGCAGTAGTTTTTGGGTTTTTACGAAAAAAAATAACCAATTCAATAGGCTTTTGACGCAAGTTGATGTCAGTGATGTGTTACTCGACAGTTTCACCCATCAAATTTGGGTCTCCACTTACGGCAAGGGGCTATATCGTATCGCTCAAAATTTTGAAAAAATAGATTCTTTTTTTTCAAAGTTAAAAATCATTACCATTCAACAGGATAAAAACGGCAATTTGTGGCTCGGTACAGATGGGCAAGGCGCTTGGCGCATTAAAGACAAAACAACTTGTCAGTATGAAAAATTTCAAAATGACCCCTCAGTATCCACCAATACTTTACCCGAAAATGTCTTGATAAGCAGCTATTTGGATAGAAAAGGACAGCTTTGGTTGGGTTCGATGAGCGTTGGTTTGGTGCTTGTCGAAAACCCTGAAAGCGACAAACCCTATTTCAAAGCGTTTCCACTCACTTCGATAGGTAGCCCTTCGATTATGGTTTTCAGAGAAGATTCAGATGGTATGTTGTGGCTTATGACGCCAAAAAATGAATGGTATTTATTCAACCCAGAAAGCCACGAAAGCCTCAAAATGAAAGCTGGAGATGGTGGTTTACCTGATGTCGAATGGTCGAAATTGAGATTGATTCAAGGCGAAAAAGGTATTTGGGCGCTGACGACTGAGGGAGTGCAATTGTTGGCAGCAAGTTCGCTTGTTTTTGGCAAAAAGAAATTACACGTATTATTTACTGATTTCAAGATTTTTGAACGCGCAGCAAGTGAACATTTGCTGTCTGATATTCGATTATCGCCTAATGAAAACTATTTTACCATTTCCTTTAGTGCACCTGATTTTGAAACGCCTAATCGGATTCAATATTTTTACAAACTTGATGGTGTTGACCAAAATTGGCGCAGTTCGCAGACGAAAAAAGAGATAAGTTACACAAATCTTGATGGTGGGACTTATACCTTCAGAGTGCGGGCTGTCTATGGCAATGATGACCCGCAAAACGCCGAAGAATCAAGCCTTAACATCGTTATAGAACCGCATTTTTGGAGAACTTGGTGGTTTTCGGCACTTCTTTTTTTGACAATCGGCGCAGCTCTTTTTGCATTTTATTCATTGAAAATCAAGGCAGTACGTCAAGAGGCGGAGTTGAAAACAGAATTTAATAACCGTATGGCAGAGGTGCGTATTTCGGCTTTGCGCGCACAAATGAATCCGCATTTTATCTTCAATTGCTTGAATACGATTGAAGGTTTTGTTTTAGAAAATAAAAAATGGGAAGCATCCATTTTTCTACAAAAATTCTCAAAATTGATAAGGTTGGTACTCGAAAACGCACAATTCAATGTCATCACTCTTGAGCAAGACTTGGCTGTGTTACAGATGTATATGGATTTAGAAAAAGTGCGTTTTGAAGGAAAATTCGAGACGCATATTAAGATGGACGATGCGCTTTTGGATTGCCCAATTCCGCCCATGTTGTTCCAACCTTTTGTCGAAAATGCCATTATTCATGGTCTCCGTCATCGACATACTGAGGGGGGCTATGTACATGTTAATATTCGGCAAACGTCAAATAAAGACATCGAATGTGTGATTGAGGACAACGGAATTGGTCGAAAAAATGCACAAAATCATAATATACGCACCGAAAACTTGCATAAAACGTCTATTGGGCTGAAAGTAACAGAAGAGCGTTTGCGTATTTTTTCGACCCACGCTGTTTTTAAAACCGAAGACGCTTTTCCAAATGAATGGCATACAGGGACGAAGGTTACGATTGTTTTGCCTAACAAAAAAAAGCCATAAATCGGTGGTATTAATTAAAATACTATCATTATAGATGACATTTTTTACGAATATGCCAATATAAAACAATGCAATTGTAAAAGCATGAAAAACAAGGACGAAAATATACATCTGCCTATTCTCCAATCATAAAATTTTTTCTCAAAACACTTATCCTATCCCCCTCAGTATAAACGCTCAAAAAGTACATTCCAGATGCCCATCGGTTCGTATCTATTCTTAAAGAAACAGAATTTGTTGTACTATATAATGGTTGTGTAAAAACAATACGTCCTAAATTGTCCACAACTGTTATAAGATATTTCCCTTCATTTAAGCCTTCAAAAAGGGCATTTATAGCGTTTTTTGTAGGATTTGGATATAAAACAGCTTTGATATTCGTCGTCGTTTCAATGGTCGGTGTATTAATCGGCAACCATTTATAAGTGGCAGAAGTCGCTGTTGAGTCGTTGTTTGCTCGAATCGTTAGAAGCGGTTCTTTGAACAAATCTGACCAAAATTGAAAAACAAGCGTGGTATCTTTCGTTTTAAAATTACCAGTAGGAATCAAAGTCGTAATATCAATCCAAATCGGAAAACTGTTGCTTTTAGCGTCAATATGCGTTTCGGTGATTTCATAGCGGCGTTCACGTAAGCAATCCAATGCCACAGAACCGGGAATTCGGATTTTTCCAAAAGCATCTACCTTGTCTTGTCGGTTGGTAACAAAACGAATACGGAGAGAGTCGGGTCGAACGGGCAGTAATGCTAAAATCGTATCAGGAATAATAGCTGTTGAAAATACCACATTGAAGCCCGTTCTATTGTTATTCGTTGAGTTAAATGTCAAAGGTGCACGTCGTTCAAGCGAAGGCGGGTCGAATTTTGGGCTAATACCAATGGGTAAAATGCCCAAGTTGGCATTGAAAAAACCCAATAAATCGAAACGTGTTGTGGAACGGCGATAAACGGCAATTTGACCAATGGAGTCAGATATAACAAGGTTTGCCGTTGGAAAATCCTTCAAAATGGCTGTATCGGTCACAGGATTTAAGGCGCGGAAACGGTCAACTGTACGAGTCGTAGGTGTTATGGCTCTCAAAAAACTGTAATCCCAATTTTGAGCGGTCGTTGTTGCTTTTGATATTGCAATATATCGAACTGTTTGACCTGTTGCGTTAGCCGTCACGAGTGAGTCACCCGCATTGGGAAAGTAGTTGTTGGAAATAGTTATTTGTCCAAAACATTGTGTTATACAAAAGACAAAGAGCGTAAATGATGTTAATCTTTTCATTTCTTCTTTAATTTGCAGCAATTTATAAAAAAAATGCGTTTTATACTGAGGGGGGCAAAATCTGCCTTTTTGTCATAGATTTTAGCATGGTACAATAGTTGTCTAAAAGAAGCTTACCCTTTGTTAATACGTTTACTGTCATTTTGACATAGCAGCTGTGTTGCTTTCTTAAATTGTTTTATCATTGAATTGTTGTGAAAATTTAGAAGTTTAACCATAAAACAATGAAGAAGACGATTTAGTTGCCTTACTAACATTACAATAACACACTAAAATATGTTTGAAAATATTTCAAGACTTTCACCGATAGAAGATGATGACGCCGATTTCATGCCGATAATGGCGATTGACGATTCTGAAGACCTTCAAAAAGGTGAGTTTTTCCCTGAATTATTGCCCATTTTACCTTTAAAAAATACGGTTTTGTTTCCGGGTGTAGTCATTCCGATTACGATTGGGCGTGAAAAATCCATTCGTGCCGTTCAAAATGCGCACGAAACACATAAAATGATTGCTGTCTTGTCGCAACGCGATGCGGAATCGGACAGTATTTCGACGGATAATCTATTTAAAATTGGTACAGTTGCCCGCATTTTGCGTTTGTTGAAAATGCCTGACGGCTCTACAACAGCGATTTTGCAAGGTCGGAAACGGATTGAACTCATCGAAATGATAACAGATGAGCCGTTTTTACAAGGCGATACACGCACCATTGATTATGTTGAACCGCGTGACGAACGTGAGTTTGAAGCCCTGATTGAAACGATTCGTGATAAGTCAGGTCAAATTATTGACTTGTCGCCAAATATTCCCAATGAAGCACAAGTAATGTTGAAAAACATTACAAATGATGTGTTTTTGCTCAATTTCATTGCTTCAAACATGAATTTGAAGCCCGGTATCAAGCAAAGTATTCTTGAAATCAACAGTCTTTCGCTGAAAGCGGAAACGATTTTGTTGCACATGGACAGCGAATTGCAATTGTTGGAATTGAAAGGAGAGATAGAATCGAAGGTGAGAGTAGAGTTAGATAAACAACAACGCGACTATTTTTTGAGCCAACAGTTGAAGACAATTCAAGACGAATTGGGCGGCAATCCGCAAGAAGAAGACTTGATAAAATTGGCGGAACGTGCGCGGAAAAAAGACTGGTCAATCGAGGTACAAAAGCATTTTGAGAAAGAATGGGCGAAGGTCAAACGGATGCCGCATCAAGCACCTGAATACTCGATTTTGTTGAATTACCTTGAAACTCTGCTCGATTTGCCTTGGAATGAGTTCACAAAAGACAATTTTGACTTAAAAAGGGTCAAAAAGAAATTGGATGCAGACCATTATGGACTTGAAGATGTGAAGGAACGCATACTCGAACACTTAGCGGTTTTGAAGCTCAAAGGCGATATGAAAGCACCGATTTTGTTACTGACGGGTCCTCCGGGTGTCGGTAAAACATCGTTGGGCAAGTCTGTAGCTGATGCCGTTGGGCGTAAGTATATACGTATGTCGTTGGGCGGTTTGCACGATGAATCTGAAATTCGAGGACACCGTAAAACGTATATTGGTGCAATGCCAGGACGTATCATTCAAAGCATGAAAAAGGCGGGTTCGAGCAATCCCCTTTTTATACTCGATGAGATTGATAAAGTCGGCGCGAGTTTCAGAGGCGACCCTTCGAGTGCGCTTTTGGAGGTACTTGACCCTGAACAAAACACGACTTTTTATGATAATTACCTTGAATTAGAGTATGATTTATCAAAAGTTATGTTCATCGCTACGTCAAATTCTTTGGAAAATATACAACCTGCTTTGCTCGACCGTATGGAAATTATCCGCATCAGCGGCTATTCGATTGAGGAAAAAGTTGAAATTGCAAAGCAACACCTTATTCCCGAACAGCGTAAGGAGCATGGTTTGAAAGCCAAAGATGTCAAACTATCAAACGAAGTCATTGAACGTATTATTCAAGACTATACCCGCGAGTCGGGCGTACGTTCGCTCGACCGTCAAATGGCAGCATTGATGCGCAGCCTTGCCAAAAAAGTGGCAATGTCTGAAAAATACACCCCCTCAGTATCTGTCGAAGATTTGAAGGATATGCTGGGTGCGCCGCGTTTTTCTAATGATTTTTATGAAAAAGACCAAATTCCGGGCGTAGCGATTGGTTTGGCTTGGACATCAGTGGGTGGTGATATTTTGTTCATTGAAGTATCGCTGTCAAAAGGAAAAGGCAATTTAATTTTGACGGGTAACTTAGGTGCTGTGATGAAAGAATCTGTTTCAACCGCTTTGAGTTTCCTCAAAAGTCACGCGGAAGAACTTGGATTAGACCCCTCAGTATTTGAGGACAATGACATCCATGTACACGTGCCAGAAGGCGGCATTCCGAAAGATGGTCCATCGGCGGGTGTAACCATGATGACGGCTTTGGCTTCGGCGTTCAAAAAACAACCAATTAAAGCACAGCTAGCGATGACGGGTGAAATCACATTGCGTGGGAAAGTGTTACCAGTCGGCGGCATTAAGGAAAAAATATTGGCAGCAAAACGTGCGGGTTGCAAGGAGATAATTCTGTGTAAAGACAACCGAAAAGACATTGAAGAAATCAATCAAACCTACCTTGAAGGTCTAACATTTCATTATGTTGACCGCATGACGCAGGTGTTGGATATTGCTTTCAATAGCTAAATATTTATGATATTATATTGTTGAGGAACTGTTTTTTTAAGACTTCTACAAGAATTTAATCATACAGTTCTACAAAATAAAATAAAGTCTTTATTTTGTGACAAAAAGTAAATAGATGGATTTAAAGACAGTTATTAATGGTTCTTATGGGTTGATGTTTTGGTTTCACCTTTTCCTTGTCGTCTTATCATGGTTTGGACCTTTTATGTTCTCTTGGCAATACCTGCTTCCAGTGTATTGGACAGTGATGTTACAGTTTTTGGTGTTCAATCGCTGTTTGGTAAACAGAGGACATGCACTTGGTGAAGAAGATAATATGACCTTTTATGCTCAAATTTTTGAGATGGTTGGGTTCAATTTTGAACGCAAAAATGTCAAATTCTTTTGTCGTAAATTTTTATACCCATTTCTAACAGCGGTCACGCTTATTTGGCAAGTGGTTTTGGGTAATACACCGACGATGTTCTAAGGCTACTTCTTTTCAGATAGAGTCACCCAAGAAAAAAGACGATAAGTGACTGTAATGTCTCTTATCGTCTTTTTTCTTGTCCATCCTAAAACCTCAGAATGTTACTCTTTCTCCGTACGTCTTGAAGAAGACCCACTGCGATAACGCGCCCATGAATAACCAAATTTAAGATTCACTTGACCATAAAAGCCTGAAAATGACTTATCTGTATATTTAGTAAAATCTGAATCTATGACCGCACGGTAACCTGCCATGACATCTAAATGGCACCAACGCGTCAAATTCGCTTCAAGGCCAACGGCGGGTTGCAACATAAAAACCCTATCTGTTTGTTCACCCGTTACATCAAGTTTACCAGAACCAATACCAAGGCTCAAATTAGGATGAACAGGGCGATAAGAACTCGGTGTATAACCAACCAATAGGCTGTTCGAGCGCAGCGAAAAAGAGCTTAAATTGTCAAGGCGTTGGTCTTTAATATCGTAGTGCAAACCACCGATATACAGTTTTTTGCCAAACTCCAACGCCCATATACCGCCGTTGTAACCTGAATAGTTTTTGTCAAATTGTCCCATATTGTAAGTCCAGCCACCCCAAGCACCCGAAAACCCGAGTCCTTGTTCACCGATAATGGTTTCTTCGCGTTGTGCAAAAAGAGAGGAGGTCGCTGTAAGAATCATAAGAACTGCAAATAGTTTTTTCATATTTCTAAATTTTTTTTTGTGACTAATGATTATTTTAACTGTATATCAGAAAGACATTTCAAAGTTAATAACCCCTATACCTGATGCAATAAAAAAGTCAAGGCTTAACCAAACCTTGACTTTTGAATACATTTATTAACGTGAGTTCGGAGATATAATCACGCACTGTTTCTCGCTTCGCTCGAAAGGCGTACGCGTAAGAAATCTATTGGGTTGAGCTTATTTTTGATAGAAAAATTTCCAATT